>JAYSVZ010000714.1:0-3359 GCA_043718305.1 Planctomycetota bacterium
GGTGGAATGCCGGGTTTTGATCTGTTTGTCACTCGTGAAAAGAGCGGACACGCCTTTCGCATCCAAGTCAAAACGGGGACTCAGGCTATCAAGAACCACAAGGATCTGGGGTCGATCTACCTGTGGGCCACGTCCTATAAAGTCATCGATCTGAACGACCCGTACCTGTGGTACGCCTACGTCTGGCTCCGAGATTGGCCCAATGGGGAGAAGACGCCAGAGGTATTCTTTGTTCCTTCCAGCGTCGTTGTCGCGTGCATGAAGGGCTGCCAGGCGGATGGAGACACTTGGCCGTATTTCTGGCTGCATCGGGAGGAAGCAGAGCAATACAGAGGCCATCGCGGCTTAGCTCCCCTACTCATGGCGTTGGAGCCGACCACCGCATAATCAATACCGGATTTCCGGGACGTACTGCCACTGGCCCCGCACTATCTCCAGAAAGATCGCCGTTCATGAGTCGACTCCGCAAGATATGCTGAACGCTTGTTGTCCTGCGCTAGTTGTCATACTCCGTGCAAACGCGTTCATGACCCATGACGGCATCCCGTTCCACAGGTGTGCTGCCCCGGCGGTGGGGAACAGGCCCCCATCACCGGCAGGGACCGGCTCCCCCCAGCGACATGCCCGGCTGGGGCGCTGATGAGCTTGTCGACATTCGTCGTTTGACAAGCGGGGCAGGGCGGGGTTTCATCGCGGCGAACGAGTTCTTCGAACTGACGACCGCACTGGCGGCAATGAAAGTCGTACATCGGCATGCTGGGGTTCCTGATGGGGGGCTGTGCGTACTCAGTGTAGTCATGGTCAATTCAATTGTGGAATCCGTTTGATTCCCAGGCAGTGTTTGTCGAATGACGGCGAGCGGCTTTCGCAGAGTTTGAGATCGACGCGAAATCGGTCCTCGATCCGTTTCTTCCCTTCCTACTTGGACCGACGAGCTTCTGGGTCGGCAGGAACCCCTTGACTCATTCCGTCGAGCAGTGGTAACTCCCGGGTGTGGCATTGCGCAGCCCGCTTCGGCGGGACGTGATGGTGGGTGCCCGCTTAGCCGAAGGACCGCGTTGAACCTGCAATTCTCCTTGCGAACAATCGTTCAAAGTGGCAGCCTGGGGGCTGTGCTGCTGGGGGTCTGCGCTTCGGCCTTGGGTCAGGAAGTCAATGAGTTCGCGCCCGTCGATGCGGCGATTCCTGCCGATTCTGGGGCGGAGACTGCCGGGTTTCTGTTTTTCCCGCGAGGGGCGATCGAAGAGGTTCCATCGACGGAGTTGATGCAGACCTCGGGGTCGTTTGACGCTTCGGACCATTCCGAAGATGCGGCCAAGTCGATGCTCGACCCGGGGCCTGATCTGGACGAATCCGACCTCGACTATGGAGACCGGGTGGGGCGTTCTGCAACGACGCCCATCCAATACTCGCCCGACGAAACCGGCTCCGAAGCGGAAGGAGCTTGGCGCGAATCCAGCGTGCAGCGCCCCGAGGCGGTGAGCCTGGATGACCAGCCGTGGATCGAGTGGCACAAAATCACCGTTCAGGGACAAATGCTCCCGACCGCCGAGGAGGGGCTGGGGGTCACCAGCCTTGATGTGAGAGGCACGCTCAAGTTTTCCAAAGCTCCCTTTCTCTTCGTGACACCCCGCGCGGCGTGGCATTTTCTCGATGGCCCGCCGACGACCGATTTGCCGCCGCGGCTCTTTGATTTCTCGCTCGACACCACCGTCTATCTGCCACTCAATGATCGCTGGACCGTTCAAGCTGGAGTGGCCCCGGGGATCTATACCGACCTGCATGCAATGAAGGATTCATTCCGGCTCAGCGGTCGCGGGATGGTCTTCTATCGCTGGTCGCCACAATTTCAGTTCGCGGGGGGGATCATCTACCTCGGACGAAAAGACATTGTCGCTCTCCCCGCGATTGGCGCGGTCTACACTCCCAGTGACGACCTGAAGGTCGAGTTGCTCTTCCCAAAACCGAAGGCAGCCTACCGCTACCACCACGACATTGACCGCGAACGGTGGGTCTATGTGACCGGGGAACTCGGCGGTGGAACCTGGGCGATTCAGCGGAGCAGCGGAGCGGACGACATCGCCACCTATCGCGACTTCCAACTCTTGCTGGGAATCGAGCACAAAGAGCCCGGGGTCATCAACTGGCAAATGGAAGGCGGTTACGTCTTCTCGCGTGAGATTCAATACGATTCTGAAATCGGGAACACCGAGCTACCCGCCACAGCCGTGCTGCGGCTGGTGTTGTCGTATTAGGTAGAGCATTTTCGGAATTGGTCTTCCGCTTCATCGATGATTTCCTGGTCGGTGTAGTGGTTCTCCATCTTGGCATGTGGAGCGAGGCCCAGTGACTGACGCAACTGGGCCCACGAACCCCAACGTTTCGAAATGAGATTCGGGGAGTACCCTGTCATCTGACAGAACTCGGCCCGCTTGATGTTCGCGCCACACTGAGCAATGGCGGCCCGGAGTTTGTCCCGGATCATCTCGTTCGAAAGCGGATCACGGGCGTGGGGGCCATCGGGCAAGAGGCCGATGGCGGATCGCAACTGGGACCAAGAGCCGCACAGCTTGAGGAGCCGCGCTCGCGAGATTCTGATGTGGCGCTGGACGGCTGTGAGGGTCAGCGCTTCGCCGTGCTGCTGGGCGAGTTCGCGAGCCAGGGGGAGGAGTTCTTCATGGGTCATGCGGGGTCCGGAGCGGGGATTGGGACTTGAGTCAGTGATCGGGGCGAAAGTTGCCACGTTCAGAGGAAGGCTGGTTGCGCTGTGATGAGGCTGTGGCGTTGGAAATCGCAAGGCCACGTCGCGCGGCACAGCCGCAACCGACGGGGCAAGCAGTCAGCCATCAGCAGTCAGCCATTTGCCACTGGCCATCAAGGCGGCCTCTGTACCCTGAAGAGGTGACACATCAAAGCTCAGGGTCGCGACGCAGGAGCGCACCCTGGGTGAGCTCGCCGACGGAGAACGAACCCTGAAGGGGTTCCATACAGGGCCTGCGGGTGTACAACCCCTTCAGGGTGGGCGTTCCCGGGCCACGTGTCCCAGGGTGCGCTTCGGTGCGCTTCGGTGCGCTCCTGCGTCGCGACCCGAGGCTATGGTGTACAACCCCTTTGGGGGTACAGAGGCGTTCCACTCCCACGCCCTTCCGCAAAGCCTACAGGATGTGCTACCCGAGCGGTGTGCCAGCCCCAAGGTCATTACCCGGGCAGCTCTCGCCGCCAGAACCTCCTGTGGCCAAGCCACCCCTGTCGAGTCCAAAGCGACTCAACCGGGGCTACCCCGCTTGGCAATCGAGGGGATTCGGTTCGCTCAAAATGCCGCACATGAAAGAGGCCGACGGCGCGACCGTCGAAGACCC
>JAYSVZ010000715.1:0-3357 GCA_043718305.1 Planctomycetota bacterium
ATGCCACGAAGTCAATGTTCAAGAAACTTGACACCCGCAATGGCGCGACCCGCCCCGCCACCGACCGATGAGGCGAAACCGCCTCACGATCCAGCCCACCCCCGACCGATCACCAAAACCCAAGACCACCAAAAGGGTTATACCACGAGGTCAAAAAACGACGCTGTGGCGAATTGGCAACACGCGAAACCGGGGGCGGCTCTCCAGCGTCGCCTTTCGCTCCGCGAAAGAGCGTCGCCGGAGCGGTTGACTCCCGGATAACGGTCGGCGTGAAAACACGTTCGGTCCGCGCTCGACGCTCTTTCGCGGAGCGAAAGGCGAGGAACTCAGTGGTGAATCTGTATCGGAATCGTAGAATCAGAAATCATGCGTCCAACGTTCGTCAGCTTGTTGTTCTTGATGGTGGGAACCGGCTCCGGCTGGGCCGCTGAGCCGGTGGATTTCGATCAGCAGGTCGCCCCGCTACTGACTCGGCGATGTCTCGACTGCCACTCGGGTGCAGCCCCCGAGGGGAAGCTCGACCTGACGAGTGTCGAGGCGGCTGCGAAGGGGGGCGAGACCGGGGCAGCGGTGGTCGCCTTGAAGGTTGATGAGAGCTTGCTGTGGCAACGCGTCCGCGACAACGAGATGCCGCCGAAGCATCCGCTCGACGAAGCGGAGAAGCTGTTGCTCAAAGACTGGATCGAGCAGGGGGCGAAGTGGGGGACGACTCCCATTGATCGGTTCAAGTACTCCTCGCCGAAACGAGCTGGGTTCGACTGGTGGGCTCTGCAACCGCTGAAGGCCACACTGCCCGGAAAGATTCCGACTGAGTGGGAAGACCGCGCGGCGAACCCCATCGACCGGTATGTCCTGGCCCGATTGAAAGAACAGGGGCTAAGCCCCTCGGAGACGGCCTCTCCTCGCAGGCTCGTTCGGCGACTGGCGTTCGACGTAACCGGATTACCGCCGACGCTAGATCAAGTGCAGTCCTTCGAGTCGGCACCGACCGATGCGGCCTATGATGCCCTTCTCTCACAGTACCTCAACTCCCCGCAGTATGGTGAGCGTTGGGCGCGGCATTGGCTCGACCTGGCTCGGTATGGTGAGAGCCAGGGGTTTGAGCGAGACAAGCTGCGGACGAATTCCTGGCCGTATCGCGACTGGGTGATTCGGTCATTGAATGGAGACCTTCCGTATGATGAGTTTGTGCGGCTGCAACTGGCGGGAGACATACTCAAGCCCGGAGATTCGGACGGGATCATGGCGACCGGATTTCTCGTGGCAGCCCCTTACGATGAGGTCGGTCACACTCAGCAGAGCTTGGCCATGCGGGCGGTCGTGCGGCAGGACGAACTGGAAGACATTGTCGGGACAGTGGGGCAGACGTTCTTGGGGCTGACCGTGAATTGTGCCCGGTGCCATGACCACAAGTTCGACCCGATCACGCAGGCTGAGTATTACCAATTGGCGTCATGTCTGGATGGAGTCCGGCATGGGGAACGGAAGATCGTCACCGATTCATTGAAGACCGAGATCGCCCAAGCGGAGGCTCGCCGCAAGGCGATCGGTGAATCGCTGTCCGCCATCGAGACTCCAGCCCGCGCGAAGGTTCTGGAGAGCCGGGCGGAGGGGACGCGGCCCCCCGCCCCGCAGCCGCTCGCGCGCTGGGACTTCACGAGTGACCTGCGCGATCAAGTCGGTGAGTTACATGGGACGGCCCAGCCAGGGGCGGACCTTCGCGAAGGTCGATTGGTCGTCGACGGGAAGACCGGGTTCGTGACATCGGCTCCGATCCCCGTGAGGCTCAAGGCCAAGACCCTCGAAGCATGGGTCCAACTGGCCACGCTCCAACAAGCGGGCGGCGGCGTGATCGGGGTGCAGACGACCGATGGGAACCGCTTTGACTCCATCGTCTTCGCCGAAAAGGAAACAAATCGCTGGATGGCGGGGAGCGAAGGGTTCGTCCGTTACAAAAGCTTCAGTGGTCCCGAGGAGACGGAAGCGGCGACTCGTTTGGTCCATGTCGCGCTGGTCTATGCGGAGGATGGCACGATCACGGCCTACCGCGATGGGCATCCCTACGGCCAACCGTACGACAGTGGGAACGCGACGGTCTTTGAAGCGGGCACAGCTCAACTCATCTTCGGCCTGCGACATGGCACCGAAGCAGGTGGCAACCGGATGCTGGTCGGGAGTATCGAGACAGCTCAACTCTACGACCGAGCCCTGATCGCCGAAGAGGTGGCTGCCTCTGCCGGACGAACCGACATCGTCACGACTCTGGACATGATCGCCACGTTGACCGAGGGCGAACGCTCACAGCGCGAGCAACTCTTGAGTGAGCAGAAGCAACTGGCCGACCGCTTGAAGCAGCTCCAGGACACGACCGTTTATGCCTGTACCCCGAAGCCGCCGGGCGTGACGCACCTCCTCGTGCGAGGGAACACAGCGACACCGGGTGATCCGGTTTCCCCAAAGGGGATCGCAGCTGTGACGACGTTGTCACCCGACTTCGGTTTGCCGCCCGATGCCTCGGATGAACAGCGACGAGTGGCCCTCGCGAATTGGATCACATCGAAGGACAACCCGCTCTTCGCGCGCGTGATCGTCAACCGCGTCTGGCAGCACCACTTCGGGGCCGGTCTCGTCGATTCGCCGAACGACTTTGGCTTCAACGGCGGTCGTCCGACGCACCCCGAGCTGCTCGATCATCTGGCCATCGGGTTTGTGGAGAACGGGTGGAGCTTGAAGAAGCTGCACCGGTTGATTCTGACCTCAATGACTTGGAAGCAATCGAGCCAGCCGCAGGCCGATTGCCAGGAACGTGATGCCGAGAACCGCTGGCTGTGGCGCTTCAGACCGCACCGGTTAGAGGCCGAGACCGTCCGCGATGCAATTCTGACCGTTTCCGGCACCATGAACCCGCAGGTCGGCGGTCCCCCGTACCAGGATTTCCGGACCTTCAACTTCAACTCGCAGTTCTTCGAGATGCTCGACCCCGAGACGCCGGACGCTCACCGGAGAACGATCTATCGCACCTGGATTCGCTCGGGCCGCAGCTCGCTACTCGATGCCCTCGATTGCCCAGACCCGAGTACAACAGCTCCCCGACGAGCCGTTACGACGACACCGGTCCAGTCGCTGGCCTTGCTGAATAACTCCTTCGTACTCCGCATGGCCGAGGCGACCGCGAAACGACTCGAAGCCGAACCGCACGCCGAGGCCCGCATCGAACAGCTCTGGCAACTCGCCTATGGCCGATCGATTGCGGTCGATGAACGGGACCGAGTTGTCGCGTTTGTCGAGATGCACGGCATGCCCGCCCTTTGCCGGGTGGTGTTTAACAGCAATGAGTTCGTGTACGCCGAGTGAGTC
>JAYSVZ010000716.1:0-10272 GCA_043718305.1 Planctomycetota bacterium
GCTGCCCGCGCCGCCGGACAGATTGCTGACTCGGGCCTGGAAGCCGATGCCGATGCACTCCTCTCCCTGGCATCCGCAAATCAGATCGACCGGCTCGTCGTGGTGGGTCTAATCACGAAACATCACTCCCCCGCAATCATTGCGAAGCTGCAAACGCTGGCCGTTGATGCGGAGGCGGCGGTGGCGGGGGGCGCTTTGCGAGCTTTGTTTTTGCAGGATCCATCGCTCGTGCTGCCGGTTGCCGAGGTCTCGCTGGTTCATGCCGATGCCAATGTGCGTCAAGTGGCGATTGAAACCTATCTGAAGTTGCCGACGCTCGAACGACTGTCCACGCTGACGGCCCGCATGAACGATCTGCACCCCGGCCTTCGAGAGATGGTGCGAAGGGGACTCTTCACCTATGCCCAAGACGCCACCTACGAGTCCATGATTCGCGAGCGCGCCATGCAGATCCTGGGTGGGGACGATTGGCGCGGACAGGAGCAGACGGCAATTCTCCTGGCTGCCTTGAAGCAGGAGAGCGTGGCCCCACGGCTCGTCGATCTACTTGAGTCGCCCCGATTTGAGGTGATGGTCTCGACCGCCTGGGCCCTGAAGATTCTCAAGGTGCCAGCAACCTGTGATCCGATCACGGAGAAGCTGAAACGATCGATCCCGCTTTTTGACAGAACCCGTGTGTTCAGAGGATCACGTCACGGAGTGGCCATCGGGGACCAGTTGGCCCACCTGTGTGAAGCCCTCGGGGTGATGCGCTACAAGCCAGCGATGCCGATCTTGAGGACACTGATTCCCAAGGATCTCTTGATCCCCCCGATCAGCCGAGCCACTGGTGTCTGGGCGATCGGTCAGATCTACGAGGATCGCGACGATTCCGAATTGGCACAAGCCTTCATGGCACGGGCCGAGGACACGATGTCGATGCCCCCGGAAACGATCGAGGTCCAGCGGGCGAGTCTCTTGGCCCTTGGCTCGATGCGAGCCAAAGAGGTGCTCCCCAGGATCAAGAAACTCCTGGGGCCCACGGCGGATTTCGGCGAAATCGACGCGGCAAGTCAGTGGGCTGTGGAACGCATCTCTGGCGAGGTCATTCCCCACATGCCAACCACCGACAACGTGCAGGTCGGGTGGTCGCTGGAACCGATCGATCCGCCGAAGCCGCCAAAGGAATAGAGCACTATCGGAGTTGGTCTTCAGTTCGCCCCCGAATCTCCGGCTCCCCTCTCCCCTGGGGGCCTGTTGAAAAAGCCCCGTGGCATGGGCGTCCCGCCCGTGAAGGACGGAGGGGAACAAGGGTCAGGTCGGTCAGGTCTCTTTGTTTCCTCTAAACCACCAATCAATGAGACCTTTACCCTTTTCCTTTCCCCCCATTTCCTTTCCCTATGACCCGGCGGGAAACCAGACGCAGAGGGTCAATCGGGACAATACCAGCACGACCATCTCGGCCTTCACGTATGGGTTCAATGGCGTCAACGATCGCACCAGCCAGGTCGCCAGCACGGGCGATGATTCGACGTGGACGTATGATGCGATCCGGCAACTCCTCGGCGATCAGTACGCTTGGGGAACGTACTCGTTCCAATACGCCGGGTGCCACTGTCGACAACCGGTCGTCCTCCGAATGAGGGGTGATTTTGGGTGCCACTGGCGGTCGCTCTGGGCCGCCAGTGTTTTCGAGCGTGAACCGACTCTCTCGATGTTGCCGGTCGCCCAGCACTGGCGAGTCAAAGCCCTCGCCAGTGGCACCCGGCGAACACTAGAAAACGGACATCAGGGTCATGGGAAAACAGCCAATAACTGAAGAAACGGTCACAATGGTACTCACTGGTAGCATTGATGAACGGTGTATTAACTCAATGATTCTGATTTCAGATTCGACCGAATTGGCTGAGGCATTTATCAGGACTTTGGTTTTACAACAAATCAAAGATGGAGATGCCCTCGATACCATCTTGCCGAATACGCAGCAACTCCTCGAACGAATAGCCGATGATTCGGAATCAAGTGCTTGCATCTTCATGGCTTACCTCTGGCCGATGGCAAGCGTGCATATTGGCATGCAGGATGTGTGCGACTCTATTGACCTATGGTTAGACAACCATCGAGGACAAGGAATTATTGATCATTTGAGGCACATCGCTTCTTCTGCTGATCAAGAATCCGTCAGAGAGCATTTCAGGCAGATGGTTGCCGCTCGCGAGTCAGATAGGTCAGGCTGAGCCTGATCGTTCTTCAAGCAAGTGTCCCAAGATAATGGAGTCGCGGTCGTGCGGTACGTGTACGACGGGAATAATGTTCTGCAGGAGACCGACGACACGGGGGTCGTGGCGGCGGATTATACGTATCAGCCGGGCGAGTATGGGCTGACGATTAGTCAGCGGCGGGACGGGGACTCGGCGTTTCATCTGTTTGATGGGATGTCGAGCCACAACGAAGCAGGCTGCGTAAGATCGAGAGGGATTGCGGGTTGTGCGGTGTGCTTGCCTTTCAGCATGCGATCCGAGAGTTCTCGTCCGTTTTTTAGAGAAAACGTCGGGGCATCCGTCGTAGAATCGTGGAGATGATTCGACCACTCCCCATTGCGTTCATCTCGCAGGTCCAGACCGCAGGGCGGGTGATGGTAATCTGTCTACTGGCCAGCGGACTGGTGTTTGCGGAACCGACATTTCCGTGGCGCGGACCGCCACTCCGGACGCGAGTCACACGTCCAGCACCGCTCGGGGAGATCGAGCGGCGACCGAATTTGCCCTCTGGAATTCCTCGGACTCCGGTGCGACCCGCCCGACCGGAGACCGTCCGCCGAAGTATCCCCGAAGGGACTGGTGTGGGGCTGCTGCTGACCGTTCATGAAAAGTTTCTCGACGAGTGGCTACGTATGGAGTCGCAAGAAACCGGGCCAGTCCGCGACTGCATCCTCGGGGCACAGGTTCTCGGCTGTCAGCAGACGGAAAGTCGGTTGAGTGTCGACTTCATCCCCGATGCGACCAGTGCGCGGATGGAACTTCAGCTGCGCGGCGTTACGCGGAATCAGACCCAGAACCGCACCCATCAAGCCGTGGTCCACTCGACTGGTGAGCATCACTTCCGGCTGTCGAAGGCGGTTCGCTTCGACGGCCATCAACTTTTCACTCGCAGCCCTTCGGCATTCCTGACCCCGCATCAGGTGAACCGGGGAGCGATGACTCCCGCCAGTGCGATCCCGATCATTGGTCCGCTCTCGAACGGGATTGCGATGTCGATCGCCGAGCAGCGACGACCGCAATCGGAACAGGTCACGGCCCAGCGGATCACCCAGCAGGTCGCCCCCCAGTTCAATCGGTCGGTCGACGAGCGGCTCACCGAACTGAATACCCAGCTCCAGGCGGTCGTCCCGAATCTGCTCCTGCCACTGGGGATTCAACGCCCCGAACAACAAGTCTCCACGACCGACGAAGCGATGACGGTCGCCCTCCGCTGGGCGGAGACTCGCGAGGCGATGGCCTATCAAGATAGGGAGTTACCGGACGCTCCACTGGCCCGCATGGCCCTTCACGTGAGTACCCTCAACGGGTGGATTGACCAGTGGCATTTGGAAGGCCGCCAGATCCCCGTGAAGTCGCTCGACGCGATGCAAAATGAGCTCGAAGATCAGCTTCAGAAGCTCACTCCACCGGTGGCTCCACAACCCGCCGAGTTACCGGGTCGTCAAAGTTCATTGAACGTGCAAACCGTCTCGGACGAATGGCTCGATCATCTCGGACAGCCCACCGAGATGGGTCCGCTGGCCCCCGGTTTCGAGGCGGAACCAGAGCCGACACCGGCGGGCCCCGTGCTCCCACCCTCACAGCTTCCAATACCAGCTAGACGGCCCGCGAATACTCTACCGTTCGAAGAGGTGCCAGAAACCGACTCCACCATCACGCGCCGCACTCCCGCACCCGACCTCGCCGACGGTTTGATATCGAGTCCGACGATGACTCTGGCTGATCGCGATCCCCTCCGCATCGCCTTTATCAACGGCGAAGCCATCATCACATTGACAGCGGCATTTCAAGTGGGACTCACGCCGCAGACCGACTTCCATACGATCCGCATCCCGCTCCGAGCGGAACTGACCCAGAGCGAGTTACGACTTGTCCCTGGAGCGGCGGAAGTCGAGCCAATCACCCCTTCCAGCGGCCCACTCGCGACTCTTGCCAAGGAAGCGATTCGCACTCAATTCGAATCTCGATTACGAACGCTCACCTTACCTGCTCGGCTCTCCATCCCCCGCGAAGCCCGCACGCCGCTGGTGTTACAATTGAACCGCTGGGAAGTGACGGGGGAGTGGTTAACGGTCGAGGAATCGCTGATTCCGTAGGCAGAATTCGCCCGGGAACCACGGCTGCCTTGGTCCACGATATTCTCCGCGCCGTCAGAAATGATGCAATCACTCAGGTATCGTCTTGACACGCGGATCTCACCCCAGCCGCTCTCCCGTCCCCTCGTCTTTTGTATCTGATTCAAGGGATCGTGGCCTGGGATTCCGCCGACCACTGATGCCTGAAACTTCGATTGCCTCTTTCGGTTTCGGTCGGGCCACGGGGAACCTGTCGCTTCGGAAACGTCACTCCGCTTACAATAGCCCCTCGGGCCAGACTCTGCCCGATCCTCCTCAAGGGGTCTGGTCATGTGGCATCGGTTCATCGCCCTCGCATTGTGTCTGTTTGTTGCGACGGAGACGCTCTCGGTCCATGCTCAACAGCCCGCCGATATCGAGACCCTCGAAGAGGAAGCCTTCAAGGCTGCTGCCGCGATCGCGGACCCGAGTGTAGTGCAGATCCAGACAGTCGGCGGGCTCGACATGGTCGGCGAGCTGATCGCCGGGACCGGGCCCACGACCGGTGTGGTTGTGTCGCCGGACGGTGAGATCATCACGAGTTCGTTTAACTTCGCCTCGAAGCCGAGTTCGATTCTGGTCACGCTTTCGGACGGGCGAAAATTCCCAGCAGACCTCGTGGCGACCGATCATGTGCGGCAAGTGACGCTGATCAAGATTGCTCAAGGTGGCCTCATTCCGCTCACCCCCACGCCGCGTCGAGACCTCAAGGTCGGTCAATGGACGATTGCCCTCGGGCGGACTTATGACGTGTCGTTTCCGAATCTGTCGGTGGGGATTCTGAGTGCCTTGCAACGGATCTGGGGCAAGGCTGTGCAGACCGATGCCAAGGTCTCGCCAGCCAACTATGGGGGCCCGCTGATCGACATCCAGGGGCGGTGCATTGGAATCCTCGTTCCGATGTCACCGGACGGGAAAGACGAGGCGGCGGGCGTGGAATGGTACGACGCCGGAATCGGTTTCGCGGTCCCCCTCGAAGAGATCCTGTTGCACCTCCCGACCTTGCGAAAGGGTGAAGACATCCGCCCCGGCAAGATGGGCATCGCCTTCGATGATAAGGGGCCGGTCTCGGGAGCGGCGATTGCCAAGTCGGTCCGACCGAACTCTCCCGCCGAGCAAGCCGGGATGAAAGCCGACGATGAAGTCATCCAGGCGAATGGGCAAACGATCGAACGCATCCCGCAACTGAAGTCGGTCCTCGGGCCGCTCGCTGCGGGGGCGACGCTCGAACTGGTTGTGAAGCGGGGGGACAAAGAACTTCCGCTGACACTGACGCTGGCTGCCGAGATCGCTCCGCTCGATTCATTGATGCTAGGAGTGCTCCCCGCGCGGACCGATCCCGAGGGAGCGAAGGGCGTGACCGTTCGTCAGACGCTCCCCGGCTCGCCCTCTGAGAAGGCGGGGCTCCTCCCCGGCGACCGAATCGAGTCGCTCGCCGGGAAACCGATCACGACTCCCGCTGAACTGATCGCACACGTCGGCGAACTCCGCGTCGGAGCCACGGCGACCCTCACGGTCCGTCGCGCGGGAGACCAGGTCGAGTCGCTCGCCATTGAGCTGGCTCCGCTCTCCCTCGAACTTCCTCGCGCGCTGCCGCCCGACCTTGGACCCGCAGTGAAAGCCGAAGACAAGCTCGCCAACACTGGGCGGATCGAAGTTGACCTCCCCGGTGCGGAAGGACGAAAGTACTGGGCCTATGTCCCCGAGACCGCCTCTCCCCGCGAGTACGGACTGGTCCTCTGGCTCCACCCCTCGGGCCGCACCGGCGAGGCGGAACAGCTTCGCCTTTGGCGACCCGTCTGCGAAGAGCGGGGGATCATTCTCGTCGGGCTGCTGGCCGATGGCGAATGGCGCGGCGAAGACGGACCGCTCATCAAGGGTCTGCTGGACCGGCTGCTGACGACCTACCCGATCGACCGCCAGCGGGTCGTCATGATGGGCGAAGAGGACGGCGGAGAACTGGCCTTGATCGCGGCCTTCAAGCTCCGCCAACAGATCCGCGCGGCGATCGCGATCGATGCCGGACTCAAGGCCCCGCCTCCCGAAGCCGAACCGAAACAGCGGCAGATGTTCCTGTTCCTCCCTCGCTCCGGCACCAAACGTTTCCGCGCCACGCGGACCACGATCAGCAACTTTGAGAAGGCAAAACTCCCCACCCTCCAGATCGCCGCCCCAGACGGCGAGGGCCTCGACGAGGCCACGGTTCAACAACTGGGAGTGTTCATCGATTCGCTCGACCGGTTCTAGTTCGCCACTGCGGAATACTCGCATCACCCGATGCGTTCGTCATGAGCATTTGCCCTTGGAGTGCCAGTCGCGGAGCGACTGGCCTCCGATAGGGGTAGGGACGGCTCATTGGGTTGAGCAGCCCCTCCGAACCGGACGGGCGGGTCTCCCGCATCCGGCTCTTCGGTTGATGGTTTACCTTCGTGAGGGTTGACTGGCCAGGGCGTGTGCAGTTTTCAGACTGAACAGCCCGGCATTGGCAAAGAACCGATTCGGCCAGCGTTGGTGGTCGCGGCCGCGAAGGTGGATGCGGCGGCGAAGAATGCTTCGCAGACGACCGCGCACGTATCACGGTCTCATGCCACAGCGTCCGCGCGCTGAGCGACGGCAAGAATTTCTTCTCGCCGCGGAGTGGCCCCTCGAAGCTGTGCAGGAGATAGTGCCCAGCGAAGTATTCGACGAACGACAGGTGGATGAAGCAATAGCGGCCTTGTCCCCGCTCAATCACGAGACCGGCCCGCTCATGGACCTTGCGGAGGAAGTCGATGATGTCGCTGGCGGAGTAGACCGCATCGGGGTTGTCGAGATCTTGCGCTTCGGCGGTATTTTGACTTTTTTATCCCGAAATACTCGACTCATCGTTCTTGAGCCATGTCGCCCGTTGATGCAGCGCCGAAGCGATCAGCACACCATCGATCCCGGCAGATTTGAGCAGAGCCAGATCAGCGGCATCGCGGACGCCACCGCCCGTGATGAGTTCCATATTCGGGGCCAGCGACCGCACTTGGCGGCAGAGTGGCAATGTGGGCACGCCCTGGGCGATGCCGACTCCGGCGAGATCGAGCACGATCAGTGTTTGCACGCCAGCGGCGATCACGACATGAACAATCGCGAGGGGATCAAGCGGCCAGGCCGCTCCTCCCAGTGATCGCCCCGCTTTCAGATCCAACGAAAAAACGACTCTGCTCGAACCAACCAGCGACACGATCTCCGCCAGCACCTCCGGCGAGCGACACGACTCCAACCCCACGATCATTCGATCGGCTCCCGCTTCCAAAACTGCAAGGGCCTCGGCGGGATGCTTAACCCCGGCATCGATTAAGAGTTCTCCTCGGAGGTTTTGTGAACAGCTGCGGATGTCGTTTCGACACTCGCCCCTCACCCCCAACCCCTCTCCCCGGGGGAGAGGGGAGCCGGAAGGTGTCATGCCGCGAGCCGAACCTGCTTTTAACTCACGGTAGAGAGTCCAATTCGGAGTCCCATGAAGAATCCCATCCAGGTCGGCGACATACAGATCGTGAAGCTGATAGTGCTCGCGAATCGCCGTGGCGACTTGGAGTGGCTCTGCGGAGTCGACGAGGAGGCTCTCGACGGGTCGATATCGATCCCGCTCACCGGCGACGCCGCGGACGACGACGCGGTCCAGGATGTCGATGACGGGGATGATGCGCATGCGGGCCAGTTTCGGAGGCAGTCGGCGACTCAGCGAGCGGTGTCGATTGGCTGGCCATCCGATTATGCTACCGCGCAGTGACTTCTTCCGCGAAGGACCATCTCCATGCTCACCCCTGAATCCCGCCGTCAGCAGTTCCCCTCCCTGGAGCGGATGGTGTACCTCAATTCGGCTGCTGAGGGGATTCCCCCGCTCGTCGTCCGCGAGGCCCTCGACGAATACTTCCGCGACAAACAACGCGGCATGGACGGACGCGGGCCCCACTTTGCCGCTCTGGAAGAGACCAAGGCTCTCGTCGGCTCGTTCTACGGATTGAGTGCCGATGAGATCGGGATCTGCTCTTGCTCGTCCGAGGCGTACAACCTAGCGGCCATGGCGCTCGCGCTGCGCGATGGAGACGAGGTCATCATCAACGACCTCGATTTTCCAGCGGGGGCAACGCCATGGCTTCAACCCAATCTCCCAGCCACAGTCCGCGTCTGGCGATCGCGTGAAGGGGCGCTGCACCTGGACGACCTCGCTCCGCTGCTCAACGCCAAGACGCGACTGGTCGCGGTGTCGCTCGTCAGCTTCTTCAACGGGTTCCGACTCTCAGTGCCCGCCGTCGCCGAGGTGGTTCGCCAGCGATCAGAGGCTTTGCTGTCGGTCGACGTGACGCAAGCTCTGGGTCGGATCCCGCTCGATTTGGCCGGGGCGGATCTCATCGTCAGCAGCACGCACAAGTGGATTCTCGCCAGCCACGGCGGCGGGTTGGTCGGTGTGCCCTCATCGCGTATCAAGGAGTGGACCGTTCCAGCGGGCGGCTGGTACAACCTCCAAGATCCCTTCGGAGCGAACCGCTTCGAGGCCGCCACCAGTAAACCCGGAGCTGCCAGCTTCGCCGTTGGCATGCCGAACTTTCCGGCGATCTACGCGATCCGCGCGGGACTCCGATACATCCAATCTATCGGTGTCGAAGCGATCGACAACGCGACCCGCCCCTTGGTCCACTCTGCCTTGAGCGAGATCGCGAAGTTCCCCGTCGAACTGCTGACTCCGCGCGATGAGAGCCAGGTCGCCGGGATCATCGCCTTCCGCCATCCCAACGCCGAAGCAATCGCCAAGACCCTTCGCGAACAAGAGATTCACGTCATGTCCCACGCCGGACGCCTCCGCGTGGCAATTCATGGGTACAACACGATGGAGGATATAGAGCGGTTCTTGGCAACGCTGAAAGACGCCCTCGGGTAAACAGCCGTAGCTCAGTCGCTCCGCGACTGAGATTCCGCCCAAGAGATCACTCTAACAACGCACTCGTCGCGTCCGCGAAATGCGAGTCGCGGAGCGACATCGCCTACGGGTGTAGACCACCACTGTCGCGATACGCAGGTCAGTCCCGCTGAGCGTCGAACCGCAGTGGAGGCACTCGCTCACTATCCCTCAAACGCATCGACAGCCTCTACGGCGACTTCCCCCGTCGCTTCACCGGGGTTCTGGACTTCTTCCAGGATCTCTTCGATCCGGAAGGCGATCTCTGGATCCTTGTTTTCTTTCTCCGCAGCCAGTTGCGGAACAGCTGTCGGACCCAGCTTCAGGAGTTGGGCTTTGGCCTCCATCCGCTTGGCATAACTTCCGTCCCCCAGTTGGGCGATGAGCGTTGCGATGCGTGTTTTGATCTCCGGGTCCGCCCCGTCGAAGATCACCAGCCAGACCCGGCTCAGCTTGTCTGGAGCGGGCGAGATTTCCAGTGGGGCCAAGGTCTCGATCGTAGCCGGGTCGAGGCGGAAGACGACACGGGCCGAGTCCTTGTCGAAGGCATGGGCTTTGAGGATCGACTGCACATGGGCGATCTCGGGGGCAGCCAGTCCTTGCGCTTCAAGGAGACTCGTCCAGTCGGCCAGCAGCTCTTCGGGAGTCCGCTCCTCGCCGACCCAAGTGATCTCGTGCTGCGGGCTGCTGGGCGCGGCGGGAGTCGCCGGAGTGGCGGGTGGGGCGCCTGCGGGCGCGGGCGGAGTCCCGCCCACAAGACGGGCGATGATCCCGACCGGTGCGGCGGGAGCTGGCAGGGCGATCGCTGCGACGGCAGCATTCGTCGTGACCGCTCCCGGAGCGGGCATCGGCGGTTGGGTGTTCGCCGGAGCGGCTTTACCGAGGCCGGGGATCTCCTTGGCATACGCTGCCCGGTACTTCCCATTCCCGGTCGGGCGGTAGACCACCACATCGTGGATCGCCGCCGAACCGATGTTGCGCGCCTTATATC
>JAYSVZ010000717.1:0-10247 GCA_043718305.1 Planctomycetota bacterium
GATGTGATACGGAAAGATCACATGCGCCCGGTCGCTGATCTTGAGGTTCTCCCCGATCGGAATCCCGCGCGTGGTGATCGTGGCCATCTCGCCGAGGAGCGCCTTCGGATTGATGACCACCCCGTTCGAAATCACCGACGTGATCTCCGGACGCAAGACCCCAGCTGGCAGCAGCGAGAGCTTGTACGTCTGCCCCCCGAACTTCACGGTATGCCCGGCGTTGTTCCCGCCCAGATAGCGGACCACGATGTCGTGACGGTCGGTCAACAGGTCGACGATCTTCCCCTTGGCTTCGTCGCCCCATTGCAAACCGATGACGGCTGTCACTGCCATGACCAAAACTCCTGTTCCGAGGCGTTGGCCAGGGAACTCTCGCGAAGGTGGAAGCCTTCGGCTCGACGGACGGAACGCGGGCCACTGACGAGAACCCGGTCGCTGATGCGTCCACACGGGACGCGCAAGGGTTCGAGTCTAGCGTGAGGCCGGAAGAATGTTGAGCGAGCGAGAGGGGAATGTCCGAGAAGGGAATCACTCGGGCAAGGCCGATTCGACGCCCCCTGCAAACTTCCCTGTTGCCTCCCTTTCGGGGTTTGAGGTAGAACTCTCGGAACATCGGGAGAGTCTCGCCTCTCCCCAGAATGCATTCGTCCCCTTGCGGAATGGAGTCCGCTCATGTCCCACACGCTGATATCCCGTCCAGTGGCCGCACTCGCTGCGCTGGTCCAGGGAGAAGTCTTTGGACTCGGGGATGCGCTGGTTGATGATGTCGCCGCCCTCGATTGTGTAACTCCTCAAACTGTGACGTATATCGAGAATTCTCGGCGGCTGCGGCGGCTTGAGGGACTGACTCCGGGAGCCTTGGTGATCCCCCGAGATGCCGTTGAAGCAGCCCAGAAGGCGCTCACTTGCCCACTGATCGCCGTCGACGATCCACAGGGGGCTTTCATTACTCTGATGCTCTGCTTCCGCCCCTTGGCGACGCGCGAAACCTCCGGCATCTCCGCCCGCACCTGCATCCATCCCACAGCCCAGATCGGCCCCGGAACCAACGTTCACAGCTCCGCCGTCATCGAGGCCCATGTGACGATTGGGGCCAATTGCGACATCCACGCGGGAGTCGTGGTCCGCCGCGGTTCCACCGTCGGAGACGAGGTGACGCTCCATCCGAATTCCGTGCTCTACCCCGGCATGCAGCTCGGTTCACGCGTCATCATCCATGCCAACGCGGTGATTGGAGCCGACGGATTTGGTTATCGATTTCAGCAGGGGAAATACATCCGCATCCCGCATACGGGGATCGTACGGATCGAGGACGATGTCGAGATTGGGGCCTGCACCACGATCGATCGCGCGATGGTCGGCGAGACGGTGATTGGTGCAGGATCGAAGATCGACAACCTCGTGATGATTGCTCACAACTGCCGCGTGGGAAAGCACAATGCCTTCGCGTCGCAAGTGGGCTTCGCTGGCTCCGTCGCCACCGGTGACTATGTCCGCTGCGGGGGCCAAGTGGGGATCGCCGACCACCTGCGGATCGGTCACAAAGCCACGCTCGGCGCGAAGTCGGGCGTCATGAACGACATTGATCCGGGGACGACCCATGTGGGGATCCCCGCACGCCCCGACAAGGAGCAGTTCCGCATGATGCTGGCAGCTCAGCGGCTGCCAGAATTGATCAAGAAGGTCGAGGCGCTGGAGCAAAAGCTGGCGGCCCTGACTGAAACGAGAGAAGCAGCCTGATGTGAAGTTTCAAGTGCCAAGTGGCAAGTGACAAGTGCCAAATCAGCACGCTGTCCCTTGTCCCTTGTCCCTTGTCCCTTGTCCCTTAGCGTCTCCCCGTGCAATTCCCCGCCACCATCCCGATTCGCCCTCAACATCCCGAGCGGATTGGCCTGCTCGCCGGTTGGGGGCGGTTTCCGATCGTCTTCGCCGAAGAGGCTCGGCGGCAGGGCTTCTCGGTCTACTGCAGCGCCATCGAAGGGATGGCCGACGAGGAGATGGCCAAGTTCTGCGACCATGTCCAGTTTACGCCCCTCGCCCGCTTCGGCTCCGCGATCCGGTTCTTCCGCAAGAACCGCGTCCAGCGAATCGTGATGGCGGGCAAAGTCGACAAGCAGGTGCTCTTCGCCCCGTGGCGAATCTTGCGACTGATGCCGGACCTGCGAACTCTCAACATGTGGTTGCGGCATGTCACGAATAAGCAGGACGACACGCTATTGCTGGCGGTCATCCGTGAGTTCGAGCGGGACAATCTGAAGTTCGAATCGGCTGTGAACATCTGCCCGGAGCTGCTCGTGAAACACGGATTCCTCACCAAGCGTCAGCCGACAACGTCCCAGTGGAAAGACATCCGCTTCGGGTGGGAGATGGCCAAGGAAATGGGCCGTCTCGACATCGGCCAGACCGTGATCGTCAACGACACGGCAGTCATCGCCGTCGAAGCGATCGAAGGGACCGACCAGTGCATCCGCCGTGCGGGCGAGCTGTGCAAACGCGGCAATCTGGTTGTCATCAAGGTCGCTAAACCGCAACAGGATATGCGATTTGATGTCCCGACGATCGGGATTCAAACGCTCAAGACGATGCAAGAAGCGGGCGCTCGGGTGTTGGCCATTGAAAGCGGAATGACGATCCTTCTCGACGAAGCGGAGGTCATTGCGATGGCCGAACGACTGGGGATCGCGATTGTGTCGCTGAAGTCGGAAGAGGTCCAACTGCGGGTGGTTGCATAGTGGGATGGGCCATCCTGACGGCGTCCCAGTGCTCTACTTCCGAATCTTCACAGGCACCGCATTCAATTGTGGCGTCCCCGGAGTGCTGCGGCCGGAGGAAATCACCTGCTCCATGAGTTTCGTCAACCGCGCGACCTCGTCTGGATGTTCGCTCGCGAGGTTCTTCGTCTCGCCGATGTCCGCCTGAAGATCGTAAAGCTGGTCGGGCGGCAAGTCGGCGGACGGCTTGCCGGGCTTGGGACCGCTCCACCCGCCCGACCCACCGCACAGTGCCAGCTTCCATTGTCGTTCGCGGATCGCGAACGAGCCGTTGATCGAATGATGGACCGTATGCGGCCTGTGCGGTCTGTCGGCTTGTGACAGGAGTGCCGGGAGGAAGCTGAAGCTGTCTTCGCCCGCGTTGTCAGGGAGTTTCGCACCGATCAGATCCGCACAAGTGGCCATCAAATCAGTCAGGCAAATCGTGTCGGTGCAGGTGGTCCCGGGCTTCACCGTTCCGATCCAGCGAGCGATGAACGGCACGCGATGGCCTCCCTCGAAGATGTCGGCCTTGGTCCCGCGATAGATGTGGCTCGGGTTGTGGCCGAGCGTCTTCAGCTCTGGGAAGTCAGCCTGCGGCGAACAGCCGTTGTCGCTCGTCACGATGATCAACGTCTGCTCGGCGAGGCCCGCCTCATCAATGGCATCCGTGATTTGACCAATGCACTGATCGGTCTGCATCACGAAGTCGGCATAGGGGTTGAGCTGGCTTTTTCCTTGCCATTCGTCGGTCGGTTGAATCGGTGTGTGTGGCGAGGCGAGCGGGATGTAGAGGAAGAACGGCTTTCCATCACGGGCCGCCGGGGCTCGCTCTGCCACCTCGGCCACAGCCCGCTCCGTCAATCTCGGGAGTACGTCCAACGCGTCAAACCCTGGAGCTGCGGGGCCGAGCCGGGTCGTGGAATTCTTCCGCCCGCGCATCATGCCGAAGGCCCGCTCTTCGGACGGGTTGATCGTGACATGGTCGTTTTCGATGAATGTATACGGCACCATGTCGAGCGAAGCGCTGATTCCGAAATACTCGTCAAAGCCGACCGACTGGGGGCCGTTCGTAATCGGCTGGGTGTAGTCGACGTTGCGATTTTGTTCAGCGGGTTCGATATTGAGTTCAGTGACGTTCTTGCCGGGAAGCTTGACCCAGTCCATGCCGAGATGCCACTTGCCGATGCACACAGTTTGGTAGCCCGCCTCTTTCAGGGACTGCGCCACTGTCAACCGGCCCGGCTCGATCAACCGCGGACTCAGCCCGCCCAGCACACCACTCTGAAGCTTCGACCGCCACGCATACCGCCCCGTCATGATCCCATACCGCGTCGGGGAACAGACCGCCGAACCGCTATGGGCATCGGTAAAGACCATCCCCGCCCCGGCCAAAGCATCCATCCGAGGAGTGGCGATCTTCCCCGCCGGGTTCAAACACTGCACATCGCCCGTGCCCAGATCGTCGCACAAGAGGTAGACAATGTTCGGACGCCGAGCGGGAGTGCCAGCGGCCTCCATGGAGGCGTTTTGTTGTATGCAGAGCAACCAGACGAAGAGGCAGGCTCGGGTTGTGATGTGACTCATGACTTCTCTCCATAAGAACTTGAATGGCCCTAGGGTAGAGCTTTCATTCGAAGAGCCGTCTCTGTTTTTCTGGCCTTCGCATGGCCCTCGCCCAAGTGAGATCCTTGCCAATCAGGAGCTCCGTCATTTCGGAATGGTGCGTGTTCTTCATCGCGACTAGTTCGACATCAAATCCTTGTTGCTTCGCCAGAGCAATCACTTCAGGATCGTTGTCGTACGTCATCAGGAAATCGCCCGCCACTCCGGATGCTGTTTCGAAGAGTTGCTCATGGTCGAGTTCACTGTGAGCATACAAACGTCTTCCCGCCCGTTTTCCTTTGCCACCCGCCGTGTAAGGGGGGTCAAAGAAAAAGACGGTCTCGGGTTGATGCATGCGCTCTCTTGCGATGCCAATTCCATCTGCCTGAAGGAACATAAAACGCTGCCGGATTTCGGCGATATTCGAAATCCGCCGACCGAGAGTTTCCGGGTACCATCGCGATTTGATGCCCTTTCCGTTCTCGCCATTCTTCAGAAGTCCGCTGCCATGGGCCAAGATTCCCCCATGAAATGTCCGGTTCTTCAAAATTGTGTTAAACGCCCGCTGTCTCAACGTGGGAGCTGACTGGGCCAACTCACCTCGCACGGCTTCCACGGAAAGTTCAAAACCTTGGATTCGGTCGATCAGCCACTGCGCATCGCCATCGAAGATGGTCTTCCAGACAGCTGCCACATCATCGTCCAGTTCGATCATCACAATGGCGTCAGCAAGTTTCTCAAAGCCCACTGTCAGGCTCACGATTCCACCACCCGCAAACGGTTCACAAAACAGCGCGGGACGAGAGGGCAGGCTCTTGAGCCACGCTCGAATGTGAGGAACCAACCATGTCTTTCCACCGGGATAGCGGAATGGGCTGCGCTGGGGGACGGAAGCCACATTCACGACTTTGGGAGTATCGTGATTCATAGCAAGTCCTCCAGGGTGACGTTAATTGGCGGGGTCGAGCTATCGAGTTTTTCGTCGAGCTTCTCCTGCAAGACCTGTACGAAGTCCATGACGTTCCCTGGCTTAGATACAGTGATCTGCCGAAGAGTGTCGTTGAATCTGGTATAGACCGTTTTGACACGCGTTAAAACGTTGCGATTGCTTACGGAGTCAAGCACGAGGTCGTAGACGAACCAAGCCATTTCCGCCTTCGACTTGTCGACTTCCTCAAGGGTTGGGAGGGTCTCGAAGAAAGCCAAGTCGAGGGCGACTGCACTTTTCTTCTTCCAGGCGTTGATGATCCCCCCTTTGAACAAAAGTTGTGGGGCGAGCCGCTTACGTGAAGAGGATAGAAAATCAGGATGAGGATAGTTGCGTTGTTGTGACCAATCCAATTGAGTATGAGCTGCTGGATCACTCATGAATCGCTCGAATGGATTCCTGATGTTACCGGAGATATAGACAGCCTGCACTTCTAGGGCTCCGAAATCTGTCAACCGGCCTTGAGAATCGTATGAGACCAAGACAAGGTCGATGTTACCGGCAGCCAGCCCTTCTGCATCCTTCAACCGGACCTCTGCGAGAGATGTCCACATGGTCTTTTTTGGGAAAAAGAATCCAGCAGCATCCTCTGCGATGAGCCACTCTTCGCGAAATCGGATGGGACAAGTGATCACCGAGCGCCCATCATGCAGGACGCTGCAAACCCCCAGTGGATCATTCGCCTTGTCTTTTGTGCAGTTCGGAACCCTGTTGTTAAATGGGCAAAGTTTGTTCAACCGATATCGATTCGCATCAACCGATTGGTTGTCGATGGGAAATCCGAACACTTCTCCCAAGGGTTGTTTTGCCATCCATCGACTCCGGTCACTGGTTCCATTTCGAACTTCAGTGTAGCTGGATTCACGGAGATGAGTAGCCTTCCCTCAGTGTCTTTCAGCACCGGTACTCTGGCTTGCGAGTCGCGTCACGATTACGCTGGGCACTGCTTTGGTCAAACACTCTGGCTTCGTGATCTGGTGCCGTTGTGATCGTTGTCGATGTTGGCAATACCCGTGCCAAGTTCTCCCGCATGGACCTCTCCGCTCAGGGGGGTGTCCCGCGATCGCTGGCTTTTACGGCCACCTTCGTCGGTCAGCCGCTTCCGCTGGCCATGATCGAAGAGTGGCTCCGCGATGATCCCCGTCAGCGGGTCGTTGTGGATGGCTCGAACCCGCCGGAGATCGAACGTGTACTGGCGAGTTGGCCGAAGGAGGGATCTCGTCCGATGCGACTCGATCGAGCCAAGCTCCCGCTCGTCATCGATGTCGACTTCCCCGACAAGGTCGGGATCGATCGACTGCTGAATGCGATCGCCGCAAATGCCCGCCGCCATCCAGGGCAGCGGGCGGTCATCATCGACAGTGGAACCGCGACTACAGTCGACCTGGTCGATGAGACCGGAGTGTTTCGGGGCGGAGCGATCCTCCCCGGATTCGAAATGGGGGCCAAGGCGCTGCATCAATACACAGCCTTGCTCCCATTCATTCAGCATCACCGCCTGCACGACCGCGAACCGGAGCCAGTGGGCCGCAACACGACAGCTGCCCTAGAGAGTGGTCTCTACTGGGGGCACGTGGGCGGTGTGTGTGAGCTAGTCGCGAGAATGATGAAGGGAGACTGGCCGCGAGGACTCGAACCACTGGTCCTGCTGACTGGCGGAGCGGCTCCGGTGCTGCGGCCACACTTGACGGTCGCCGATTGGGATCCGGCGTTGTGCCTGCAAGGCCTGGCCCTGGCAGCAGCGGTGCCGTAGCACTTTAATACCGTGCCAGATCCCCCCGTTGGGACTTAATATTGAGTTCGCCCACCCACGATTGGGCGGATGTCACCATCATGCGGATGTCACTGCCGATTGCCAGGAACTGCCACCCTTCGGCAACCCGTTGTTTGACATCATCCGGGGTTAGCACATGCAGACCGACGGGCGTCCCCGCTCGTTTGCCAGCAGCGAGGATTCGCTGGAGCATCGCCTCGTGTTCGGCGGGCGTTGGGTCAACGCCGTCGGGACCTCGCATTTGAGCTTGAAGATCATTCGGGCCGACGAAGATCGCGTCAACTCCCGGCAGGCGATAGATCTCGTCGGCGTTGTCTACGCCGGTCGGTGATTCGGTCTGGAGGATCACCAGCACTTCATCATTGGCCTTTTTGTAGTAGTCCCCGGGAGCTGCGTCGAAGTTCATGGCGTGCAGCGTTCCGCCAACCGAGCGGTTCCCGGTGGGTGGGTACTTGGCGGCAGCGATGGCCGCCTTGGCCTGCTCCACGGTGTCGACCATCGGAACCACAATGCCCCAGGCTCCCCCATCGAGAGCCCGCTTGATGTTCTCGTGGCTCCCCGCCGGGACACGGCAGAGCGGTACGCACCCCGCATCCGCGATTACTCCGAAGAGCGCCGACGCCTGGGCCCAGTCGATCGGCGAATGCTCCATGTCGACGGTCAGCCACGGAAATCCGACCCGCGCCAGGAGCCGAGTTGCGACCAGATCGCCCAGCGAGAGCCAAGTGCCGACCTGCGGCTGGCCGTTACGGAGGGCGGCTTTGACGGGATTGCGTTTCATCGGAAGGGTCCAAGCGGGGAAGAAGTGATCCGCACTGCGGAACGCATCTTCTTGAGGCCACGCTCGACTGGCAAGCTTGTCGTAGCGCGGTGCGTGGCTATCGTTAAAAACGGGGCAAGGCACTTCGGCACGATGAAGAATTCCGCTCTGCCTGAATACTGAGAACTATCGACTGAGAACCCTCCACTGCAGTCCGCAGGTGACGCCTTGCTTTCGGGGTGGTAAACTCGCTTGGGCGAGCGGCAGGAGAAAGTATACCCGTAGCAGAACTCGTCAGAGTTCTGTTTCTGGCGACTCGCTCGAAAGTCTGACGACTTCCGCTACGGTGAGTTCACTTCTGCCGCTCGCCTTAGACCTTCTCTTCCTCGAAATGGATTGAAACGATGCGGCATCTGGCGTTGGTGGGACTGTTGTTGGTGGCTGGAACTACTGTGCGGGCGGATGATTGGCCGCAGTGGATGGGGCCAAAGCGAGACAATGTGTGGCGCGAGACCGGGCTGGTCGACAAGCTTCCCGCCAAGGCCAAAATCGCCTGGACAGCTCCCGTCGCGGGCGGGTACTCCGGGCCAGCGGTCGCGAATGGCAAGGTCTACGTCACCGACTACGTGACGGCCGACAATGTGAAGGTCGATAACTTCAACCGTGCAGAGTTCACCGGAACCGAACGGATTCTCTGCTTCGATGAGAAGACTGGAAAGAAGCTCTGGTCGCAAGAGCATCCCGAGAAGTACGGGATCTCCTACCCCGCGGGGCCCCGGGCCACCCCAGTCGTTCATGAGGGAAAGGTCTACGCCCATGGAGCGGAAGGGCAGATCACTTGCCTTGATGCGAACAAGGGAGATGTGCTGTGGAATAAGAACCTGAAGCAGACCTACAGCACAAAGTCCGCGCTGTGGGGTTACTCCAGTCAGCCGCTGATCGATGGGGACAACCTGATCATCCTCGCGGGTGGGACCGGGTCGCACTGTGTTGCTCTTAACAAGGACACTGGTGTTGAGGTCTGGCGGACCGGCACATCACGGGAGCAAGGCTACTCACCGCCGCTGATCATCGAGCACGCCGGCGTTCGCCAACTGATCCTGTGCAGCCCGGAAGCGGTTTACTCGGTCGATCCGGCAACCGGCAAGCAGCACTGGCTGGTCGAGTACGAAGGGTCGAACGGGTCGATCATCATGACGCCGATCCTGCACGGGAATCATCTCTTTGTCGCGGGGTACGACAACAAGAACCTGATGCTGGAGCTCTCGACCGACAAGCCGGGGGCCAAGGTGCTGTTCTGGAACAAGGAGAAGCACGCCCTGTCCCCGGTCAATGTGCAACCCTTCTTGATGGATGGCAAGGTCTATGGCTTGGACCAGAGTGGAGAGTTGCGTTGCATCGACATCCCCAGCGGCGACATCGTCTGGAACACATCGCAGCCCCTCGGCGATCGCAAGATCGCCAGCGGAACCGTCTTTCTGACGCGGGCGGGTGACACCAATAAGTTCTGGATGTTCACCGAAGCGGGGGATCTGCTGATTGGCCAACTTGATCCGAAGGGATTCAAGGAACTGTCGCGGACACATGTGATCGCTCCCACGAACAACGCCATGGGCCGCGATGTCGTCTGGTGTGCTCCGGCCTTCGCTAACAAGCGGATGTACGTTCGCAATGACAAGGAACTGGTCGTGGTCGACCTGGCGAAGTAAGCCCTGAGCCTGACCGTGGGATAGGCTTCCAGCCTGTCATTCAATGAAATTGACAGGCTGGAAGCCACTGCGAAATTGAAGCATCCCCCGAGGCGACTGACGGAGTTCAAACGGTCTCAGCCCTGAACGGGCGAAACAGAGCCAGGGCCTCCGCCACGCAAAGAATCGGGGTTGGAGTCCAGGCTTTAGCCTGTCCGGAACAGCCTCAAGGCTGGACTCTAGCCCATACTTATGAGGCATCAGGCGAGAAATCGTCTCCCCTGTAGAACGGCCTTTTAGGCCGTTCTTTCTGAAGAGGACGGCCTGGAAAGGCCGTCTTACGAATGGGCGACATCCGCAATGACAGGCTGGAAGCCGATCCCACTGGCTCAAATTCAACTGACCGCTCGGCGGATTTTGCCGCCCATACCTCTGGCGCAGGAGATCGATTCTCGGCACGAGGAGTTGATCGCGTACAACTCTGCTGTCTGGCGGAGGAACCTTCCATGCACGGCGCGGTCGTTGATCGCCATCGTTGTGGGGCGGGCTCCTCCTAGAGCAGATTTGGCATCGCGCGACCGGAGAGACCCGGTGGCCCAGTTCAGGGAAGGTCTGGCCGTGGCCCCACAACCCGTTCAACGTCATCTCTCGTGGTGGATGGAGTTTGCCGGACCGATCGGTG
>JAYSVZ010000718.1:0-3348 GCA_043718305.1 Planctomycetota bacterium
TAACCCGCCGCACCTTGGCTTCCATGCCTGCGCCCTCTCGTGAATGTTCGTGAAGCAAACATCACGGAAGGAGCGCAGGTTTTCCCATTTGACGTAACGTCAATCCTCCAAAGACAATGAAATCCTGTCGGCTTCAGCGAGGAGTGTCAAAATTGTGAAACCTTTTCTCGTCCTCGTTCGTCAAATCCTCTTGATTCGGCGTATCAGGAGCCGTAGTCTGGTGCCGACTCT
Source organism: Planctomycetota bacterium (assembly GCA_043718305.1). GTDB lineage: Bacteria > Planctomycetota > Planctomycetia > Planctomycetales > Planctomycetaceae > TH-plancto1. The sequence continues at coordinate 232 of JAYSVZ010000718.1, forward strand.
CGGGTTCTTCATTTCGAATGGCCCGCTGCCCAGGGAATTGTTGGAGGCACGGAGCATGCAGTCGGAACGTATTTCGAAGTCGCTGTACAAGACGGTGGTACTCCCGCTGGGGTTGGCGTTGGGACTGACCACGGCGTGGGCCTGGAGTGATGACGAGAAACCCTCGGCTCCGCCGGTGATCTCCAAAGAGATCCAGGATGCGCTCGATGCCCTGAAGGACACTCCGCATCCCGACAACCCGGACAAGGCAGCCGTCGCCACGACGCACAAGCAGGCCCGGTCCATCACGCCCCAACACGAGGGGCAGGCGATCCACCTGCACACGTATTGCCTTGATGAGACGGGGGACATCTGGGCCTGCGTCGGGCAAGCCGAGGGATACGTCCAGCGCTATTCGCCCGAGGGAGAACTGAAGGCCGAGATCAAGCTCGACTTTGTCCCCACTGCAATCAACACCGCCCACGGGCTCGACATCTTCGTCGCCGGGAATGGCAAACTGGCCCGCGTCACCCGCGCGGGGGAAGTGAAGCGGACGGCGAATACGCCGAACCTGCCCAACCCGGAAGAGTTCCGCAAGCAGATGGTCGAAGAGGCCCAGGGTGAATCGCAGACCTTGAAGGGCCTCATTGAGAAGAACCTGGACCGGATTGCCAAGGTCGTCGCAAAGACCGAGACGCAGATCCAGGAGTTGACCGACAAGGGGGAAGAAATCCCGAAGTCGCTCAAGACTCGCTTGAGCCTCTACCAGCGGCAAGTGAAGTCGTATGAGACCCGCCTCAAGGAGGTTCAATCCCCCGAAATCAGCGAATCGGACATCAGCCAGATGATGGCGATGCGGCTGCGGGTCACTGCGATTGCAGTGACCGAGCGGGATGTGTTCGTCTGTGCCACCGGGAATGGTTACGAAGTCTGGCGGTCGAACCACGATTTCCTGGAGCCTACGAAAGTTCTCGACCGACTCTCTGGCTGTTGCGGGCAGATGGATATCCAGGCGAGTGGCGATCAACTCCTCGTCGCCGCCAACACGCGCTTCCAGGTGGTGATCCACGACCGCGATGGGGCTCCCGTCTCCTCGTTCGGCAAACGTGATCGCGAAGCGGTCGATGGCTTCGGCAGTTGCTGTAACCCGATGAACATCCGCTGCTGCTCGAACGGTGACATCCTGTGTGCTGAGTCGAGCATCGGAAACATCAAGCGGTTCAACGCAGCGGGTGAATTGGTCGGCTACATCGGCAAAGCGAAGATCGGCGTGGGCTGTAAACATGTGGCGATCGCTCACGATGAAGCGCGTGACCGGTACTACATGATGAACGTCGACCGGGGAAACATTGCGGTTCTCGTTCCGACTTCCGAAGCCCCCGAGTTCACCGAAGAGGAACTCCTCGCCAAAGCTGCGATGGAAGGTCTCGGCCAGAAGCTCCTGGGCGAATGGACGACCGCCGTCCCGAAAAAGGAGAACCGCACCGACGAAGAAAAAATCCGGGCCTTGACCAATCCCGAACATCCATTCAACTCGATCACCTTCCAACCGAAGGGGAAGCTGGACGTGCAGGGCGGGATCCTCGGCCAGTACAGCTCTGATCTGACGTGGATTCCTGTGGTCCAGTCCGGGAAGGCGCTGACGATCAGCATCCAGATGAGCGGGGCCGACTGGTTGGAGTTCCAGGTTGAGTTCACGGAAGACAACACCGTACAGGTCAAGTCGGAAGCCTTCCCCGCCATGCAGGCGACGCGCGTCGCCGTGGAAGGCAAGAAGGTCGCTGGCGAGTAGCAGAATTCGTAAGAATTCTGACGGCAGAAGTCTTACGACTTCTGCGACTTGTTCAAAACGGATCTCCCATGCGAATCATCCTGGCCCTCTTACTCCTCTGTGCGTTCGCACCGCTCACTGCGGCGGAAGACCGCACGCTGCATGTGATCGTGATGGACCCGCTTTCCGCGCCGCTCTCGTGCGATTGCGTGAAGGGGTACGCCCAGCGGAAGTACGAGAAGCTCGGCGATCACCTGGCCAAAACCCTCGGCCGCCCGGTGAAGGTCACCTGGTCCGAATCGCTCGTGAAGGCGGCCCAGGAAACCGGTGGACCGACGCACTTGGTGATCGGCAAGCACTCGGTCGTTCTGCACGATGCGAAGAAACTCAACCGCCCCATGGAACCAATCGCAGCCCTCACCGGCAGTGATGGCGAAACGACGCAGGCGGGCCTCCTTGTGGTCCGCACTGCTGACCCGGCGAAGGCCGTCGCCGATCTGCGGGGCTACCGGATCTTCTTTGGACCGGAAGACTGCGACGAGAAATGTGCCGTCGTTCTCGACATGCTGAAAGAGGCCCAGCTTCCGGCTCCCAAGGACCGCGAAACCTATCCCTCGTGCAGCAATGCTGCCAGCAAGCTGATGGAACTCAAGGCGGATGACAAGGCGGTCGCCGTCATCTCCAGCTATGCCGAACCGCTGCTCGCCGGATGTGGGGCCGTGAAGAAGGGTGACTTGCGGGTCGTGGCCCGGTCGAAGCCGGTGCCGTTTATCACCGCCTTTGCCGACGCGTCGCTTTCGACCGCAGAGCAGGAAACGTTGAAGACTGCCCTGCTCGCTGTTGCGGAAGAGGTCACGCTGCTCGAAGCCCTGGAGACCGAGGCAGGGTTCGTCCCGTACGAGCCGATCACTCCGGCTCAAGCCACGACGACGAGCGAAGACCTCACCAAAAAAAAGTAGAGGCGATCGGTAACCCCGACTGGCCGGGATGGCGAGGGGCGAAGCGAGATGGTGGGCTGAGGTGGCTCCCGAGTCAACTTCCCGATGATGTCACTCCGCGCTGGACGGCCAAGCTGCCGAACACGGGTCATGGGGGAGTGGCGGTCGCGGAGGGGGTCTGTGTTGTTGGAACGCGCGATCTCGCCGATGAAGAAGATGTGTTTGATGGCTTCGACGCGGAGACGGGTGAGCGTCTTTGGCGGCACACCTACCCCGCACCGGGCGCACTCGATTATGGCAACGCGCCACGCGCGACGCCGTTGATTCACGACGGGGTGGCCTACCTGCAAGGAGCGTTTGGCCATTTGACCGCGCTCGATCTGGCGACCGGAGTGGTCCTCTGGGAACACGACCTGGCCCAGGAATACG
>JAYSVZ010000719.1:0-3331 GCA_043718305.1 Planctomycetota bacterium
GCTCGTCGAACCCCGCCATCTGGCAATGCCTGGCATCCCCAGTTCGGTCATGGGCGGGTCCACGCACAAGCTGCCGTTCAAGCGGTGATCGATCTGGCTGGTCACCTTGGCGCACCCGCATCGAATGGCGCGACACCGAAGAAGCCAGCGAAAGCGAAGCCGAAGGTGCCCCGAAAGCCCAAAGGGGCCAGCAAGCAGAAGCCCAAGTGACCGGTCCGCGCACTCGATTGCTTGCCGACCGCCCTTTTCAGGATCGACATGATGCCCAAGCCCAAAACACCCAAACGAAAGCTCCAATCGTCGGCTCGTCCCGATCCCGTGAATTCGGGCGAGTCGCTCGAAGTGATCGTCAAAGTCACCGAGACCGACTATGTTCCGAAGGGAGTTTCCGTGAGAGCCCAGATCTCTCCAGTCCTCTTCACCTGTAATATCCCAGCACTTTCGCTGGAGGCATTGGAGCAAGATCCGAAAGTTCATACCGTCTCCGTCAGCCAGACGCTACGGACAGTGAACGAGTGAGGATGGTCCGAGTGGCCAGTTCGCTTCTGGCGTATTGCCCTGACTGTGAACGAAGCCGGAGTTCTTGCTGATGACTGTGCCTGATCGTGATGACCTCGCTGCCCGCTATCTTGATCAGTTGCCGTATGCCCCGTACCCGGTGCAGGAGGAGGCCCTGCTCGCGTGGTTCACGACGGAGCAGGGGGTGCTGGTCTGTGCCCCGACCGGGACTGGGAAGACGTTGATCGCCGAGGCGGCGCTCTTCGAAGCTCTGCATACTGGCAAGGTGGCCTACTACACGACCCCGCTGATTGCCCTCACCGAGCAGAAGTTTCGCGAGATGCAGGCAGCCGCCGTCCGCTGGGGATTCTCGGCGGACGATGTGGGACTGGTGACGGGGAACCGGCGGGTGAACCCGGATGCGAAGGTGCTGGTCGTGGTCGCCGAGATCTTGCTCAACCGGTTGCTCAACCCGGACACGGCTGACCTGGAGAATGTCTCGGGCGTGGTGATGGACGAGTTCCACTCGTTCAACGATCCCGAGCGCGGGGTGGTGTGGGAGTTGTCGCTGGCCTTACTGCCGAAGCATGTGCGGCTCTTGTTGCTCTCGGCGACGGTGGGAAACACGACCGAGTTTCTGATCTGGTTGCAGGCCAAGCACGGTCGCCGCCTGGAACTGGTGCAGGGAACCCAGCGCAAGGTGCCGCTGTCGTTCAGCTGGATCGGCGACATGCTGCTCGCCGACCAGATCGAGTTCATGGTCGAGCATGAGAAGACGCCGACTCTACTCTTCTGCTTCAACCGCAACGAGTGCTGGGATGTGGCCGAAACATTGAAGGGGAAGGCCCTCCTCGCCAGCGGGCAGCAGAAACAACTCGGCCTCTACCTCGACGAGCAAGACTGGAAGTCCGGCGTCGGCCCACGACTCAAGCAGCTCTTGTTTCGTGGCGTTGGCATCCACCATGCCGGGCTATTGCCGAAGTACCGGCGGCATGTCGAGGAACTGTTTCAACAGAAGCTGCTGTCGGTGTGCGTGTGTACCGAGACGCTGGCGGCCGGGATTAACTTGCCCGCGCGGTCAGTGGTGATGACCAGCCTGATGAAGGGTCCGCCGGGTCGCAAGACGATCATCGACGCGAGTTCCGCGCACCAGATCTTTGGCCGCGCCGGTCGTCCGCAGTATGACAATCAAGGGTATGTCTACTCGCTCGCCCATGAGGACGATGTGCGTCTCGCCAAGTGGAAGGAACGCTACGACCAGATTCCCGAGGACTCCAAAGACTTCAACTTGATTCGCGCCAAGAAAGCCCTCAAGAAGAAGATGCCGACCCGCCGGCCCAATGAGCAATACTGGAACGACCAGCAGTTCCAGAAGCTGGTCACAGCCCCGCCCGGCAAACTGGCGAGCAAGGGCCAACTCCCGTGGCGGTTGCTCGCGTACTTGCTAAAGCTCTCACCCGATGTGAATCGGCTGGTGTCGTTTGTGCGCAAGCGGCTGCTCGATTCGGGGTCGATGGAGCGGGCGGAGACACGGTTGCAGGAGATGCTGCTGACGCTGTGGGGAGGCGGGTTCGTGACCCTCGACCCGCCGCCGCCTGCAACGCTCAAGCAACTCATCATGTCGCACCCTTGGGACGGAGAAGCTGCTGCCGATGAGGACGACTTCGAAGACCCCGCGAGCGGGGCGAGTAGGACGGGCCCCTTGGCCCGTCCGTCTGTGGTTGTCACAGATGCGTTCGGCGCGGGCCTCGAAGACGCGGCCACAACCTCTTCCTCCCTCTCCCCCGCAGCCACGCACAGTACCGGGGTCACGCCGATTGTGGGGGAGAGGGAACCGGAAAATCACTCGCCAGCGCTCGCGTTGACCTTCGGTCGCCCTGCTCCACCGGCACCTCCCACCCCCGAGAAGAAACCCCCGACAAAAAAATCCCGCACCGCCGAACTCCTCGGCCTCAAAACCGTCGAAGTCGCAGCCGCCGAACTCGCCGCCGCCCCGCCGCCCTACCTCCCGACCACGGCCACTCCCACGCCAGACCTCGACAAGCTGTTAGTCTTCCGGAGCGTGAACCCGATCTATGGGGCGTACTTGCTCCAGCATCTGGGACTGGCCGACGCGTGCGAGCGGATTCAGATTCTGGAGAGCTTGCTGGAGATTCCGACCTCGTTGATTCGGCAGGTCCGCGTCCCTTGGCCCAAGGATCTCCCACCGGGTCCGCTCGGCTTGGGCCGGGTGCATGGCGAGTTAATCTCGCGCGGCCTGGCCACACTCCAGGAACTCAACCCCGCCGCAGCCCCGCCGCAGGACGAGGACATCCCGTTCGAGGACCGCAAGTGGCCGATCCCGCTCGGCGACCAGATGCGGATGCTGTTCGACAGCGACTACCCCGGCATCCGCGAGACACCGATCCGAGCCGTGTGGATCATCGGCGACTTGCAGTTCTTCAACTACGACTTCCAAAAGTTCGTCACGAGCCGCGACTTGACCAAGCAGGAGGGGCTCATCTTCCGGCACGTCATGAAGATGATCCTCCTCTGTGGAGAGTTTTCGCAGGTCACGCCAATCGGCATGGACGAAGCGGCGTGGCGCGATGAGCTGCGCGACCTGGCCGAGAAGCTGACCCAGACGTGCCGCCAGATCGATCCGGAGAGTACCGACCAGATGCTGGAGATGTCGCAGGCAGCCGATGTGCTTGTCGAGGTAAGGCCGCTATGAGCGAACTGGCGAACAACCGTGAACTGACCGGCCTGTTGATTTAATTGCCTGCCCGATTACCATTCCGCCCGGCAGTTGGAGGCTGGGGCTGGGGGCGAGGGAGGGTTTGCCGTGGAGTAT
>JAYSVZ010000720.1:0-3328 GCA_043718305.1 Planctomycetota bacterium
TCTGCCGCTGCGCAGCCGACCCTGGGCTACGAGACGAGACCCCGTCGGGGTCAAAGACCGGTCCGATTCTGAATTCACCGACGTTGGGGACGCACACACTAGGCCAACATGGCTCCCAGTTGCTCGCGCGTCCAGCCCAACCTGAAAAACTGACAGCCTCGGAGCAAATGGCGACTATGGCTTGCAGCAGAGGATTGTTCTGCGACTGCTCTCCCCGCCAGCCCCTCTCCCGACGGGAGAGGGGAGCTGGGAGCCGGATCGAATTATGCCCGTTGGCGTTGGCGTTCGAAGCTGTGGATTTCGGGGGCTTCCTGGTGGCGGACCCCTTCGATGAAGGCTTCGAAGACCTGCAAGTCGAGGGCGGAGGCATGTTCATCGTGCGGGTGGAATTGCACGCCCAGGCACCACCAGTTGTCTTCCATCGACTCGTACGACTCGACGACGCCATCCATCGCGGTCGATGAGACGCGGAAGTTCGGGGCGACCTGGTCGACGGCCATGTGGTGGTCGCTGTTGACGCGGATTTCGCCTGGGCCGTAGATCTGATCCATCTTGGTGCCGGGGACGATCTCGATCACGTGACGCAAGCACGGCTCGACTAGATCGCGGTGGCTCAGGGGCTTCAGTACATCTTCCGGAACGTGCTGGAACAGTGTCCCGCCGCAGATCACATTCATCACCAGCATCCCCGTCCCGATGGCCAGCGTCGGAACCTTCATGTCGTAGCACAGCCGGGCCAGCCGACGGTCGAAGTCTTCACGCCGAGCTGGCATCGGACGTGTCGCGGGATGGCGATCGAAACCGAGGCGGACCGGATCGAGGTCGAGCTTACAGCTCGCCATCACGACGCCGTCGAGCTGGGACAACACCTGCCGCAGGTCTTCATCATTGTCGAGCGGGGGGAGCAGGACGGGAATCCCGCCCGAAGCGATCACGCTGTCGAAGTACCCGGCGTGGGCCCACGAGAATGGGTAGGAGTCCTTCTTCGCAGCGGGGCGGAAGTCGGTGTTGATGCCAATGATCGGTTTCAGAGACTTCATACGAACACATCCTTGTGGGGAGGAGTGAAGTCCGAGGTGAATGCCCCGGACAGATTCGATGACAGCGACCGACAACGCGTCAGGACCAGAGTCCTCGTTCGGCGGATCGTTCGAAGTCACCCAGCGGGGGAACCTCGAAGTGAGAAGAGCGGAGTCTTTCGACCAATCCCTGGTGCTCTCCCATCCCGATCCATCGAGACGCGTCATCAGCCAGCCATCAACGGCTGGCTGGGAAGGGCGGATCACCTCCCAGGCGATCTGCCACAACCCATGAACACATCAGATTATCGGCAGTTTTCGCCGCTGTAAAGAAATGCCTCGATATTGTACAAATCTTGAAACAAGCTCCGCTTGATGGTACTAGATGTTGTGGTTTGTGAACGGGTGTATAGAATCTGTTTGAGATTCTCTTCAGCGTCATCGCCTCAAGGATTGCCCGTGCTCACTCCGGAAGAGCTTTCCCGGTTGGCTTCCCTGGAACTCCAGGCCCGCGCGATCGTCGAGGGACTCCTCTCCGGACGCCATCACAGCCCGGCTCGGGGCGTATCGATCGAATTCGCCGAGCACCGCCAATACACGCCGGGTGATGATCTGCGGCATATCGATTGGAAGGTCTTCGGGCGGCGCGACCGGTTCTACGTGCGGCAGTACGAGATGGAGTCAGATCTGGTCTGCCATCTGTTGCTTGATGTGACCGAGTCGATGACGTACCAATCGGCGGGGGCGGCCGTTTCGAAGCTGGCCTACGCCAAATGGCTGCTGGCTGCGATTGGGTTTGTGGTGGTCCAGCAGCAGGATTTGCTGTCGCTGACCACGATCGGGAGTGGGGCCAAACGAGAACTTCCTCCCGGGGGGCAGCTCGGCCACTGGCAGGCCCTCGTCGACCGGCTCAGCTCGATCGAACCGCTCCCTTCGATCGCGAAGCTTGGTCGCCCGTTTGCCACGGCGCTGAGCCAGTTTGTCGAGCAATCCGCGCGACGCTCGGTGATCGTCATCGTCAGTGATTGCCTGTGCCCGCTGGACGAGATTCTGGCGGGGCTGCAAGTGGCGCGATCGAGACGGCATGATGTGTTGCTGTGGCATCTCCTCGATCCCGCGGAGTGGGAATTCCCCTTCGAAGGCTCAATCCTCTTTCAGGGCCTGGAGCAACTCGGCGACCAACTCGTCGAAACCCGCAGCTTGCAGCAAGCCTACCAAACCGAGGTGCGAAACTTCTGCAGCGCCCTCGAACGGGGATGCCGCGATGTGGGCGTCGATTACCACCGGGTGTTGACGAGCGAGCCGGTCGACCTAGCGATTCGCCAGGGACTTCTGGAACGCAGTCCACGCCGAGGGTAAATCACTCGACCGCTTTGCCGGATTTCATCCCCAGCTCTGCCAGGATTCGCTCGCACGATTCGCTCTTGTTCAGCACGTAGAAGTGCATTCCCGGAACGCCGGCGGCGATCAGTGCCTGGCACTGCTCGATCGCGAACTCGACGCCGATTTCGAATTGAGCCTGAGGGTCAGTTTGGACGGCTTCGAGTCGCGCTGCGAGTGATGCCGGAAAGAGGGCTCCGCACATCGCCGTGATCCGTTTGATGCGGGCGAACTCGGTGATCGGCATGATCCCGGGGATGATCGGGATTTCGATTCCGGCCTGGACGCAGCGATCACGAAACTTCAAGAAGTTTTCATTCGCATAGAAGAGTTGGGTAAAGACCGCATCCGCTCCGGCGTCGACCTTTCGCTTAAGGTTATCGAGATCGACATCCAGGCTGGGGGCCTCGGGGTGTTTCTCGGGGTAGCCCGCGACGCCGATCCCCATGTGGGGATAGTGCTCGCGAATCAAGGCCACGAGTTCGTTGGCGTGGGTCAGCCCCCCTTCGACCGGGCTGAACTCGGCTTGCCCCTGGGGCGGGTCACCCCGCAGAGCCATGATGTTGGCGATTCCATTTCGCGTCGCCAGAGCCAGCCAATCGAGGAGTTCCTCCCGCGTGGCCCCCACGCAGGTGAAGTGCGAGGTTGCGGGCACCGCAAAATCAGTCTGGATCCGGCGGCAAATCTCCACCGTTCGGTTCTGCGTACTTCCGCCCGCCCCATAGGTACATGACACAAAGGCTGGATCGTACTGCCGCAACCGCTCCAGCGCACGGTACAGGCCCTCGTCCCCGGCCTCGGTCTTCGGTGGGAAGACCTCGATCGACATTACGAAGGACTTGGACTGGAACAGATCCCGAATCCGCATGACCGCTGAACCCCGACAAAGCACCGCGAAGTGCGGCCACTGACCGTGGAACTCCTCGAAG
>JAYSVZ010000073.1:0-2686 GCA_043718305.1 Planctomycetota bacterium
TGGAGAGTGAACAAGTCGACCCGCACATCGGTGTCGCTGGTCCGCTGGTATCCGGGAGGGCAACCATGAGGAACCATAGTCGCCTTTCGCTCCGCGAAATTGCGTCTGATCTTTCGACGGGTGCAGCGGGTGCCACTGGCGGTCGCTCTGGACCGCCAGTGTCTTCGCGTAACGCCAGCACTGGCGAGTCAAAGCCCTCGCCAGTGGCACCGAATCGAAGAACGCACTTTCGCGGAGCGAAAGGCGACACGCGCCGGGGCTGGATGCTGGTCGAGCTAATCGTGGTCCTCTCGATGACTGCGCTCCTCGGCGGCAGTGCGATCATGCTGATTGCCAAGCTGCTGGGGGCACAGACCCGGATGGCTTCCTCAGTGGTCGAACACCGCACGTTGTCGCAACTCGAACAGCGGCTGCGCGAGGATGGGAGACGTTCGGACCGGATCGAGTTAGAACGCGAGGCCGGTACACCCACTTGGACGTTACGCTTCGTGACGAGTGAGGCGGGACCGGTCTACACCTTTAGCGAGACCCGCGTCGAGCGGCAGATCGCGGGCCAGCTTGCCGGTCGGTGGGGCGACTTCACGGGACGCTGGGAAGCGACTCTCGGAACCGATGGCCGTTGGGTGCGTCTCGATCTTCTCGGACAAGATGCAATCAGCGGAGAGACTCCCCAGAGCCAGGCGGCGACGAGGATCATCTTGCGACGGATCGAAGTCGTGACAAAGGAGGGGCCATGAGGATCGTGAAACGCAAAGCGGCAGACAGGCATGTCTGCCCCACCGATTGCCTTAGGCAAGCGGCCAGAAGACGCCGACCAGTAGGACGGCCTTTCCAGGCCGTCCCGAGCGAACGCGAAACTCACGAATGGCCGGACGGTGTGGATCGTGAGGTTGGCCTTCGCTCCGGGACGGGCAGGAATGCCCGTCCTACGGGGGATCGTATTCCTAGCCGCACGCTTAACGCCCACGCAACCGTGCGACGCGGCGGGTGGGCACTGCTCTCCGCCATGGTGGCGGTCGTGATCCTCTCCGCCTTGGCAGTGGGCCTGACGCGGGTGGTGCTCTCGTCGGTCCGCGAAACCGATCAGCGCGAGCATCTCATTCAAGCTGACCAACTCGCCGAGTCCGCTCTCGCAAGAGCCAAGGCTCAGCTTCAGAAGGCCCCCACGTACAGCGGCGAAACCTGGGAACCGACCAACGCGGCGGGACCGACCCTCCAGGCCACGATCACCATCGACCGCACGGGCTCCGGGATCGGCGTCCGGGCGGAGTGCCTGGTTCCCTCCGATGCACCGCGCCCGGTGCGGGTGGAGCGGACTTGGACCTTGCCGCTAGCCCCGTGAACTGACAGCGGCGACGATCACACGTCGCTTACCCTCACCCCAGCCCCTCTCCCGGGGGGAGAGGGGAGCCGGGGAATCGCAACACACACTTTGGATCGATCATGCCCACATCACCACTCACTCCGACTGCTCCCCGTGTTCGACCGGCATTTACGCTGATCGAACTCCTTGTCGTGATCGCGATCATCGCGGTTCTGATTGCTTTATTGCTTCCGGCTGTGCAGCAGGCCCGCGAGGGGGCGCGGCGGACGCAATGTACGAACAACCTCTCCCAGATCGCCCTCGGTCTGAACAACTACCACACAGCCCATCGCGTCTTCCCGCCGGGGTCGATCAACCCGACCGGGCCGATCGATCGCCTGCCGACGGGTTACAAACATTCGTGGGCCGTGCAGTTCCTCCCGTTCATGGGTGAGGAGAATGTGGCGAAGCTGTTTGATTCGAAGGTGAGTATTTTTGAGCAGGTGCAACTGAACGAACGAGCGGGGGAGGTCACATTGCCTTGGATGATCTGCCCCTCGAGTGGCCGTGCGACGGCTGGCCAGGGGCTCTATGCGGGAAACCACCATAGCATCGAGGCCCCCATCGACACGACGAATGACGGGATGCTGTACCTGAATAGCAGTGTCCGGCTGCGGGATGTTGATGATGGGTTGCAGTACACGCTGCTCGCTGGGGAGATCACGGAACCGACGCGGTGGTACGTCGGGACTCGCGAGTCGCTGCGGAATACCGGCGACCGCATTGCCAGGCCCTCCAGCGGAGCCGTGGTCGCACCGGGTGAGGAGAACGCCTGGGAGTTGGCCCCCGAGACGGAAGCTAACCAGCCCGCGCTCGACCCGGCAGTCGTCAAAGCTCAACGCTTGTTACGAGTCGGCGGCTATGGCAGCGTCCACACGGGCGGAGCCAACTTCGCCTTCGTCGATGGCCGCGTGCAGTTCATCAACCAATCGATCGACAGCAACATCTACCGCCGCCTCGGCAGCCGCCGGGATGGGGAAGTGGTCGGGGAGTTTTAGCCATGAAGGGTTTATCGTTGATGGTTGATGGTTTATCGAAAGCGACATTGTCGGCGATTTCTCCGAAATCGCCCGGCGAGCGCAGCGAGCCGTCTGAGAGGCTGGAGGCGGCGGGGTTCTTTTGGCCATGCACCCCCGGCCCCTCTCCCAGGGGGAGAGGGGGGAAAGAAGGTTTTACGCTGATCGAACTCCTCGTCTCGGTCGCCATCATGGCGGTCGTCATCGCCCTGATGCTGCCAGCTGTGCAGCAGTCGCGGATGCGGGCGCGGGCTGTGCAGAGCCGCTCCAACCTCGCCCGGTTGGGCGAGGCGTTTCACGCCTACCA
>JAYSVZ010000721.1:0-10156 GCA_043718305.1 Planctomycetota bacterium
GAGAAAGGTTCCGCTCCAATGAGCCAGCCTGATGACGAACCGCAGCACATGGACCATGCCGAGACCAATTCGCCAAGAATGACTGGTCGCTCCGTCCGAGAACTGTCCGAAAATCTATGGTAATCCATTGAACACTATGTAAAATATGGAAATCCAAGCGACTCGATTCCACTTCGACCGCATGACGTAACATGTTCTTGAATAAGTGGTTGCAAAATCCTTCCCTGTAAGGTTCGTCGGATGAGCGGAAGGCCCGTTGGGCCGGAAGAGGAAGGGCGTCTTTCGTTCCGGGTGATGCGATAATTCCGCAGTGGAGGACTCGCGCTGGCTAGCGCCATGCGGCTCACATCTCGGGTCGCATGAATGTGTCACCCTTGGCCGTACCCAACAAAAAAACGCCGCCCGGGTTTCGGGCGGCGTTGGTTGCGATCAGAGTGTTAAGGGTTCGGTTCCAGGGGGCCCCAGCCCCATGGCAGCACTTCACCCGCACCAAACACTCCGTTGGCTTCAAACTCGTCGTCCACCAAGGTGGGGTCGCCCCCCAGCTCGGGGCTGTCGAAGATGAACATTTCACGCACAGTGAGAGCGCCCAGTCCCTGGTCAGTGTAAGTGTTGCCACTTCCCCGCACGCGGAAAGTGCTGTTACCCATGCCGGGGTAGAGGAACGGCAAGGATGAGGCTGGAATTGGTGGGAACGGTGGCAGGGGGGCGATCCCGGTGATATACCGAGAAGCGAGCCGTTGGGCGTTACGTGGTCGAGCAGGACTGCCGAACGGTCCTCCCACAGTCACGACTCTTGACTTGAAGTCATCCGCGAATTCGATCGCTCCCTGAACGGTGTTGGTATCGTAATAGGCCCCTGGTTGGTTGTTATCCACGATGGTCAGATCACGATTATTGGCTTCGACCGAGCCAAACGCGTTGTTACTGAAGATCAGATCGAGGCGGGCCAGGGGATCGCCTTCGTAGCCAAAGGTGACCGAGAATTCGGTGTCCGTCCAGGCACCTGCCTGTTCGTTGGGATCCTGAGTTGAACGGAACGAGTGAAACAGGATGTCGTCCCCGGCATTGCCGTCAAAGGTGTTGCCCGTGACCGACATCGAGACCCCGCCCAGGTTGGCGAGACTATTGACAGCCGCACTGAGAACACCGTTTCCATCCAGGTCGACATCGAGAACACCGTCCCCATCCAGATCTTCGAAGTTCACGCCACTCGTGGCGTATCCTCCGTCAAAGAATGGCGAGTAGCCCCCGCCCGAAGTGCCCACACGAACCACGAGGCCGGTGGCGGGGAAGTCGGCCACTTCGCTGCCGTTGCCAATCACTTCGTTGTTGTGAATGTCCGCCCGGAGATAATTGCTCGTCCTCACGGTAAAAGCACGAGGCCCCGTCGGTTCGTCGGACAACAGCACGTTGCTCACGGGCAGGGCGCTTTGATCACGAGCGTTCGTATTGACGATGTAGATCCCCTCTTGCAGGTTTCCCTTCACATGGTTCCCGATGATGGTCAGGTCTCCCACATTCACATTGGTCAAGAAGGTGTGAAGACCCTGTACCTTGGGATCGGTGTTATCCAAGTCGGTGAGATCGATGTCACCCGGACGGTTGAACGCGGCGATCCCGCGGCCCTGGTTCAACGTGATCTCATTGTTCAGAATTGTCAGACTGGAGGTGATGTCCTGGACAGGAGGACCAGCGGTGGGCCGGGAATCGGCACTGTCGATGCCCCCTTCGTTGATCCAGCGAATTCCATCCCCCGTATTCTGGGTAATGAGATTGCTGAGTACGATGATCTCCTGAAGGGCAATTCCTGGAGCGAGATCATCATCCGCGGACACCGGGACTTCCCCATTGATGGCCACGTCGCCGGCATCTTCAATATCCTGACCCTGAATGTTGATCCCCGCGTTGTTGAACGTGCCGTCGGCGTTGGCCGTTCCGTTGAAGGTGATCTCGTTGTTCCCGACCGTCAGCGTCCCCATCCCCGTGAACTGCACCCCATCCAGCCGGTTGCGGCTGATCAGGTTGCCGAGGTCATTCTGCGTCCCGATGCCGTTGAGCACGGTCGAGCCGAGGATCAGACCGCGACCCGCTTCGGGATCGTTGTTCGAGTTCCCGACGCGAGACGTGATCTGCACACCGCTGAACAAGTTGTCGGTGATCACGTTGCGGGTCCAGGCCCCGGTCAGTGACCGGGAGTCGCGAGCATCGTTGATGTTCTCGCTGACGTAGATTCCCGATTCCTCGTTGCCATCAATGAAGTTGAGATCGATGTTGGCCACGATGTCGGCATCCGATTCCAAGTGGAACTCGATGCCGTCCCCGGCGTTGTTCGTGAAATCGTTGCTCAGGATGTCGACCGTGTCGGGCTGACCGCTGGCCAGGTTGGCCTGGCTGACGCCACCCACATCAATGAACAGACCATCGTCCGTGTTGGAATTGAAGATGTTGTCTTCAATCAGCAAGTTGTTGTACTGACCGCGTTCCTGGCGTTCGATGTGCAAGCCATCGTCGCCGTTGTCCTGGAACAGGTTGCCAGTGATCTCGTAGTTATTGACCATCGCCGCCAGTGTTCCCACGTTGCCCGCATCGTTATTCCCCGCCACGAACAGCCGCACCCCATCCCCGGCATTGTTCAGGAACCGACTGTCCCGAATATGACCGGTCAAGGTCGAGGTGTCACCGAGGATCACCACCACCCCATCACCCAGGAAGTTGGGCGTACCAGGGATGTCGATGGCCCCGGTGAAGGTGGCACTGTCGATCTCGATCTTGCCTTCCGCGTCCCCTTCCAGGATCAGGCCGACGTGTGCATCGCGGTTGTTCGTGAACGTGTTGGCGTCAGCGGGGTTGACCGAGCCGATGATCAGATCGAGACCCCCATCACGAATGGTGCCCCCCACACCGAAGGTCGTGTTCGCGTTGCCACCGATGAAGATGTTCCGGGTCAGGGTAATGTTTGTCTGGACATCGTCCGTATCAAACAGAATCCCCGCCGTGCCGCGAACCGTGCGGTTAAACGTGTTGCGGGTCACTGAGCCCAGCTCGATCAGACCATCGACAACGCCCCCGCCGCTACCGCCGATGAACATCCCCGCTTCATCGTTGTTGTCGAAGCTATTGTCGGTGATGGATGGAGTTTCGAAGGTGCCCCCGATGTTGAGGACACTGAATCCGTTACCGCGGTTGTTCGACAAGGTGTTTCCGGTGACCCCGGACATGGCGACGCTTCCGGTGTTGATGTTGACCTGGACCCCGTCGCCCCCGTTGTTGAGGGCCTGATTGAAGAACAATGCGGTATCGATGACACCGTTGTTGCTGGTGTTGAAGGCCAGCCCCGATGCTCCGTTGCTCGTGAAGGCATTCCCGGTCCCGGTCCCGTCACCGTTGTTCTCACCGACCTGAAGGGTGATTGTGCCCCCTTCGGCATTCACATTCAGACCGTTCTCACCGTTGTTCGAGAAGAGGCTGCCCGTGATCGGGTTGGTCACGGTCAAAGTGCCGCCCGCCAGAGCCTGCAACTCCAGACCATCTCCAGTGTTATTGCTGAAGGTCAACCCACTGAGGTCGGCAATCACGAGGTTCGTGTTGGCGACGATGATCTTCAGACCATCTCCCCCATTGTTGGTGAAACTGTTCGCCGAGAACGCCGGAGTGCCCAGGATGCTGCTCTGGACAGTCAGGATGCCCCCGTTCTGGTTGATCAGAACCAGCCCGTCACCCGCTCCGCCGTTGGCACTGTTGTTGGCGGTGTCGAACAGATTGATTTCACCGCCATCCGAGATCACCTCAAACGCCCGTCCATTCGGATCGGTGCCATTGGTGGCCGTGTTGCCAGCGATGGTCGCATTGATCACGCTGCCCGGCTGGGAGACCATGCTCAGACCGTTCCCGTTCTGATCGAAGGTGTTCCCCGTGATCCCGGTGGGTCGCGTGAGATCTGAGGGGTCGTTGGCGTTGATCGTGCCACCAGTGGCCAGGATCTCGATCCCCACACCACGGTCCAGAGCGGCATTGCCGTTCTTGTCTTCCGTTGGATCGAGGATCCCGTCGAAGTCGATGTCTTCGCCGACATCGAGCAAGTTGTTGTTGTTGGTGTCTTCGTCCAGGTCGAGGACTCCATTGCCGTTGGCGTCTTCGCCCCGGAAGCCCGTGATCGTATTGCCCCGCACCAGGAGATCGAGCGTCCCGGTGGTATGGGTCAGGCTGATCCCGCGATTCGAGGCGACGAGGTCACCCGTGGAGGAACTTTCCACCGAAACGTTCTGGATCACGCCGTAATTCTGAGCGGTGATGCCCAGGTTGGGTGTCGTATCGCTGGTGATCACGATCCCGTCGGTCACGTTCTGAATGAACACATCGTGGATGTTGAACGAGTCGATCCCCGTGCCCACGATCCCGGCTGCGGTCCCCGTTCCATCGATCGTGAAGCCGGTGACTTCATTGGCGTTGGACAGACGGATGACCGGCATTCCGGTTGCCCCTTCATTACTCAGAAACGGCAGCGGACCCGAGGTGCCATCCAGCGTGAATCCGCCCTGGCTGGAAACGAGCTTCGGTCGACCACCACCCGGCAAGTCGCCATCGCCCAGCATCTGCTGGAAGTCGAGCAGGGAGATCGTCGTGTCGAGATTCGTGTCGGTGAAATCGTTACGCCGGCTCACATAGATCAGGTCGAAGTCGCCCCGCTCAGCAGCCGTCAGCGCCATGTACTCATCCAGCGACATGAACGGGGTCGCCCGCGAACCGTCCCCCGCCGTCGTCCGGTTGGGATCGATGAAGGCCACCGAAATGGGGCTTCCCGCATTCCCACCCCCGGTGTTCGTCAACACGATCTGTGAGGTCTTGGTCTCATCCGACACCGCGATGCGGTAGTTGCGAAGGACCGTGTCGGTCAGCGACTTGCGAACCGGGTTGCGACGGAAAATCTGCGACGGTGGACCGTCCGGCAACGTCATTTCCATGTTCAGCGAGAAGTTCGAACCGAACTGGCTGTCGACGGTGTAGATGCCGCTCATCAAAAAGTCTTCAGTGACTTGGGCCTGGCTGCGAACGCTCCAGCCGACGATGTCACCGGCGTTGCCACCGACCGCGTTGAGGATGTACATCCCAGTTCCGATATCGAAGCCATACTTGGCCAGACCGGGCATCGGGGTCGAGACTTCGACGTTCCAGTTCGAGTAGCTCTGTTCGAAGGAGACAGTTTGTGTGGCGACGAGTTGATTCCCCACGAACGTCGCGGGCCCCTGGACCGAGCCGTACGAATACTGGTCTTCGCCCAAGGCAATCGAGAACCCGCCGCGAAGGCTCATCCACTGACCAATCGATTCGAAGTGCGCTCCCATCTGGTGGAAGTTGCCGCGATGACCGGCATCGTAATCCCACCACCCCGAGACGCCAAAGACGCGATCGAGAGCCTCGTCGTAAAAGCGGTATCCCAGCCCGACGTTCGCGGACCCTTCGCTCTTGTCTGTGAGATTGACGCGGGGATTCAGGAACAGCACGTTCGACGACCCGTCGGTCGACAACGGCACGAACGCCTGCAGCGACGTATACCCATTGTTGATCCCGTAGTTGTCGAAGTTCGATCGACCCGACCGCCACAGAACTTCGTCGATCCGCTGGCTCGAGGCGAACCCGACTCCGCCGTTGTCGGCATAGTTCCCGCCGCCCAGGACGTCTTCATAGAGATCGCCAGCATCCACGCCTTGAGCGTATTGGCTTTGCCGGATTCCCGAGGCGCTTCCCGAGCGATCGGTGGTCCGAATCGCCCCTTCATCCGAAGCGGGGGACTGGCCACGCATCGTCACCACGCCCGGTTCTTCGGGACGTTGAGCCAAGGCTGTGCTGGTGACAAGGGCCGCCGCCACAGTTCCCAGCCAGCGCTTCCAGGTCTTCTTCATCGATGGCTCCAGCTTCCTGCTGTGTCTGTCGAGTCGCCACGCGGGGGGCGTGGAATTCGTTTCGAAGGCATCCGGACTGGCCACAAGGCGAGCGAAGGGTTGCCTAAGAGGCCGTCTTTGCAGCCGACCAGTCAAAGTAGACCGGTTGTGCCGCTAGGGACGGTTACTCTGACTTTTCGGTTTAGGCTGGATCGAAAGTTGAATGGAAATGCCGGGTGGCGAAACTTTGACGATTATGCCGGTCGTGAGGGCCACCGGGCGATCTTGCCGGAGTTCCTTAAAGTCCCACCAAGTCAAGCTTTGCGTCTCACCTTCGATAATGCCTCCAGAAATCGGCAGGAATCGCGGGAATAAAGTCCAGTGATTTCCTATCATCTCTTCCTGTAAGACCACAGCTGAGACGAGGCGTGACTCATCGGGCTGGGAAAGATTGGTCTCGAACCTCCACCCGCCTTGGCGGGATCAGAAGGACTGACAGATGAAGAAGTACATCGGACTGCTCGCATTGGCCCTGTTCGTTGGTTGTGAGAAGGCTCCGGATACAAAGGCGACCCCGGCCCCAACCGGTCCTGTGGCTGGCCACGAGGCGAGCGCTGCTGGCCATGCGGCCGCACACGCTCCAGAAGCTGCTCCGGCTGCCCCAGCCGGTGGAGAAGCTCCGGCAGCCCCAGCTGCTGGAGATGCACCGGTTGCCGCTCCAGAAGCTGGCAGCACCAGTGGCGACGCACCAGCCGCTCCCGTCAATCCGTAGTTCAACGCCAGTCGTTCGCGACTGGTTTGACAATGCGATGGTTGAAATTCATAACCCTTGGTGTCGCCGGGATTTGCTCCCGATGAAACCAAGGGTTTTTCGTTTGGCGGTGGTCCAGCCGCTGCGCTCCGAGGATTATGTGGGAGTCCAGCCTTTAGGCTGCTCCGGACAGGCTAAAGCCTGAACTCCAACCCCCAGCTTTAGCGTGGACGAGGCACTGGTTCGCCACAGCGGGATGAACGCATCACCCGACGCGTTCGTCACTCAACGTCCCTCTTCCGCCCCAAAGGGGCAGCCACAAACCAGCCTGGGGCAGAGCGACCAGCGGGAGCGCCGCCCCAGGTCTCGGAGTTGTCGTAACCTTCTCAGCCCTGAAAGGGCGAAACAGGGCTGGGCTGGCGGGGCCTCGCATTGTGCCGCCCTTTCGGGGCTTAGCGAGCAAGGGGATTCGGTTCCCAGGGCGTTGCCGCTGGGCTGGTATGTCGGTGCCCTTTCAGGGCGGAAGCAGGGGGCGTTCTTGGGACGAGTGCGAATTGCGATTCGGACTCTGGTGATGCGGGACTTCCGCAGTGGCGGAGTAGGCTGCTCCGGACAGGCTAAAGCCTGAACTCCAACCACAAATTACCCCAATCCCGCCAGCTTCGTCGCCTGCCGCACTCGCCCCACTCCCAGCATGTAAGCTGCTAACCGCAGCGAGACTTTTTTTTCGGTGGCCAGCCCCCAGACATCCTCGAATGCCCGGTTCATCCGTCTTTCCAGTTTTGCGCGAACATCCGCCAATTCCCATTTGAAGTATTGGCGATTCTGGGCCCACTCGAAGTAGCTCACCGTCACCCCGCCCGCGTTCGCCAGGATGTCCGGAACCACGATCAGCTCCCGATTCTGGAAGATTTCGTCCGCCTCGGGAAGGGTTGGTCCGTTCGCCGCCTCAATGATGATCCCAGCCCCAACATCGTGGGCGTTCTCTTTGGTCAGCACGCCCCCCAAGGCAGCCGGGATCAGGACATCACAATCGAGAGCCAAGAGTTCCGCGTTCGACAGCGGCTGGCTCCCCGCAAACCCCGCGATCTTCCCATGTTTCGTGGTGTGCGATTGCAGGCCCGGAATGTCGAGCCCCTTCTTGTTCACAATCCCGCCGGAGACATCGGAAACCGCCACCACCTTGGCCCCCATCTCGTGCAAGATCCGCGCGGCAAAAGAGCCGACGTTACCAAACCCCTGAATCGCGACCGAGACTCCAGCGATTTGCCGCCCGAGCTTGGCAAGCGTACTTTGCAGGATGATCGCCACCCCGCGCCCGGTCGCCTCTTCGCGGCCTTCGATTCCATGGAGTTCGACCGGCTTCCCCGTGACGCAGCCGGGGCTAAAGCCGTGATACTTCTCGTATTGGTTCTGAATCCACGACATGACCTGCGAATTGGTGCCCATATCGGGGGCCGGGATGTCGCGATCGGGACCGATCACATCATGAATCTCATCGACGAACTTGCGAGTCATCCGCTCCAGCTCACCGGGGCTGAGCGACTTGGGATCAACCGCAATCCCCCCCTTGGCTCCCCCGTACGGCAGGTCGACCACCGCCGTCTTCCAGGTCATCAGCGAAGCCAGCTCCAGCACCTCTTTCGAGTCGACCTCCGGATGAAACCGCAGCCCCCCCTTCATCGGCCCCCGCGCCCGGTCGTGCTGAATCCGGTAGCCGACATACGTCGCCACCTGCCCATCATCCATCCGAAAGGCCACCTGCACCCGCACCTCCCGATGCGGCGTCATGAGCAGCTTCCGCTCACTGGCCGTCAACCCGAGAAGTTCAGCCGCCTGCTCGAAATAACGCTGGGCAGAGTCACTCATGAAACGTCCTTGATCTGTTGCGAGGAACGGCACGATCCCGAGCCGCATCATTCACGAAATAGCCGTTTGTGTGCAACCCCGGCTCTGGACGAGGCGATCCCCGGAACTCCCCGCGTTCGATAGAAACTACCCCTCAAGTTCGCTATCCTCCGCGCCAACTTCTGAGACATTGGACCCGGTTCGCCGCTCCCGCTCTCGCAACCCCTTCCAAGGAACTCCCCCATGAGCATGGCGATCGCCTACGTTCAAGCCCGTCAGATTCTGGACAGCCGCGGCAACCCCACCGTCGAAGTCGATGTGGAACTCGAAGACGGCACGCTGGGCCGGGCTGCTGTTCCGAGCGGTGCCAGCACCGGGGCCCATGAAGCCTGCGAACTCCGCGATGGTGACAAGAGCAAGTACCTCGGCAAGGGCGTCTTGCAAGCGGTCAATAACGTCAATGAAGAGCTGTGCGACCTCCTGGAAGGGATGGACGCCTTCGACCAGGCGAGCGTCGACCGGGCCATGATCGAGTGCGATGGCACGCCGAACAAATCCCGCCTCGGAGCCAACGCCATCCTCGGCGTCTCGATGGCCACCGCCCACGCTGCTGCCAAGGTCAGTAGCCAGCCGCTGTTCCGCTATGTCGGCGGGGTCGGGGCGAACCGCCTGCCCGCACCGATGATGAACATCATCAACGGCGGGGCGCATGCCAACAACGGCATCGACCTGCAAGAGTTCATGGTCATGCCCCTCGGGTTCGATAACTTCAGCGACGCCCTTCGCGCGGGCTGTGAAGTGTTCCACTCGCTGAAGAAGGTGCTGCACGATAAGCATCTTTCCACTGCGGTCGGCGACGAGGGGGGCTTTGCTCCCGACATCAAGAACAGCGAAGAGGCGATCCAGATCGTCCTCACCGCCATCGAAAAGGCCGGGTACAAGCCGGGCGAGCAGATCATGCTGGCCCTCGATTGTGCGTGTACCGAACTGTACGACCCGAAGACGAAGATCTACACCGTGGAAGGGCGCAAGCTCGACCAGGGCGGCATGGTCGAACTCCTCGCCGGCTGGGCCGAGAAGTACCCCATCTGCTCAATCGAAGATGGCTGCTCGGAAGATGACTGGGAAGGCTGGAAGATGCTGACTGATCGCCTGAAGGGGAAGTGCCAGATCGTCGGCGACGACCTGTTCGTGACGAACACCAAGCGGCTGCAGCGGGGGATCGACGAAGGGATCGCGAACAGCATCCTGGTCAAGGTGAACCAAATCGGCACCCTGACCGAAACGATCGAAGCGGTGAACCTCGCCTTCCGCAATGGCTACACAGCCGTCATGAGCCACCGCTCGGGCGAGACCGAAGACACGACGATCGCCGACCTGGCCGTGGCTCTGGGCACCGGTCAGATCAAGACCGGCTCGGCCAGCCGCTCGGACCGCATCGCGAAGTACAATCAGTTGCTGCGGATCGAAGAGATCCTCGGCGAAAGCGCGGTTTACGGCGGCACGATTTAGTCGCTGAATTCGGACATTGAAGCTTCAAGCCACCTCGCCTCGCTAGGTGGCTTTTTTCATGGCTCCCTAGTTCGCCACCGCTGAAGTTCCACATCACCAGAGCCAGAGTCCGAGTCGCACCACGGGCTATGAATGCTCCGTTCTTCCGCCCCGAAGGGGCACC
>JAYSVZ010000722.1:0-10154 GCA_043718305.1 Planctomycetota bacterium
ACATTCATGTGGTCCAGATTTCCGATCTGACCAATCGTTGCTCGGCAGGACGCCGGCACCCGTCGCACTTCACCCGAAGGCAAAGTGATCTGAGCCCACTGTCCATCGCGAGCGTTTAACGTCGCATACGTCCCCGCTGCACGGCACATCTGTCCGCCGCGACCGGGTTGCATTTCGACGTTGTGAATCTGTGTCCCGAGCGGAATAACAGTGAGTGGAAGGCAGTTGCCCAGCTTCGGCTCGGCTGTCGGTCCACTCTCGATCTTGTCTCCGGCCTTCATCCCCAGCGGTGCCAGAATGTACCGCTTGTCACCGTCCGGATACTGAACCAAGGCGATGCGGCATGTGCGGTTAGGATCGTATTCGACAAAGGCGACTTCACCGACGAAGCCATCCTTTTTGCGACCAAAGTCGATGATCCGGTATTGACGCTTGTGACCTCCACCACGGTGACGGGCTGTGATCTTCCCTTGGAAGTTACGGCCCGATGGCTTGCGGAGGCGAACCAGCAGATCCTTCTCAGGCTGCTTCTTGCGGTCCGTGATGTCCGCGAAGTCGCTTACCGACGCATTGCGGCGGCCAGCGGAAGTCGGCTTGTAGACGCGGATACCCATGATGCACCTGAAGTTGCTGCTTCTGAATCGCGAGGAGGAAGGATTTCAGACCGAATTAGAAGAAGGCGATGTTGTCATCGGCATGCAGCTTGACGATCGCCTTTTTCCAGTCGCCTGTGCGACCCAGTCGCATCTTCCAGCGACGCGGCTTCCCCTTGTAGACTTGTGTTCGCACGTCAAGCACGCGAACATTCCACAAAACCTGGACGGCATTCTTGATGTCGGCCTTGTTTGCAGATGGATTGACCTGGAACTGATACTGGTGACGCTTCTCAGAGAGATGCGTGCCCTTTTCAGTAACCAATGGTCGCAGGATGACTTGGTATGGTTCGAGTACGATGCTCATGCTCAGACTCCCGCCTCACTCGCTGAGCTGGCCTTGAGCCGAGCCCGAATCCCATCCAGTGCTTCCCGCGTGATGACCAACCGCTTCTGATGCAGCAGGTCGTACGCATTCAGGTCCGACCCCGGAGCCACCTGAAGTGACGCAATGTTGCGGGAACAACGCCACAGCATCGGATCATGGGCTCCAATCGCCAGGAGCACACTTTGCTCGTTGACCTTCAGAGCCTTGAGTAGACCCGCCACAGACTTCGTCTTTTCCTCGGCCAGCTTGAGATCGTCAATGACGATCGCTTCGCCGTCCTGGAACTTACTCAGCAAGGCCATCCGGGTAGCTGCGCGGACCATCTTCTTCGGCATCCGGTAGGCCCACGACTTGGGACGAATCGCAAAGGCGTGACCACCGTGACGGCGAGTCGGAGACCGCTTCGTACCCACACGGGCACTCCCAGTCCCCTTCTGCTTGAACAGCTTCTTGGTGCTTCCGGCCACTTCACCACGCGTCTTGGTGCGAACCGTTCCGCTCCGAGCCGCCATTTCGTACATGACGATCACGTCATGCAGAAGCTGTTTGTTGATTCCAGCCGCTAGCTCCGCCGGGTCGAACTCGTAAGTTCCCACGGAAGCGCCAGACATGTTGACAACAGGCACACTGATCATGACTTCCACCCGATCTCCGAACCAAGGCGACGTAATCGAACTTGCAAGCTGACCACTTACGCCTTGCGAATCACCACATACCCACCGACTGGCCCGGGAACCGGTCCATTGACGAGCAACATGTGGTTATCGGCATCGATCCGGACCACTTTCAGATTACGAGTCGTTCGGTGAACGTTTCCGAACTGACCAGGCATCCGTTTTCCCTTCCAGACGCGAGACGGGTCGGTCGCCTGACCGATACCGCCGCCCTTCCGGTGGCACTTCTTCACACCGTGCGAGGCCCGCTGACCTTTGAAGTTATGCCGACGCATAACCCCTGAGAAGCCTCGCCCCTTGCAGGTGGCCGACACGTCGACGTACTTGATGCCTTCCAAGGCACCCGCCGACAGCACATGCCCCACTTCACAACCATGTTCCTTGCCGTCGGTGCGGAACTCGCGGACAAACCGCTGCGGCTCGCACTCCGCCTTCTGGCTGTTGGGGATCCCCGCAGCTTCCCGCTTCTTCGCGTTCTTGCCAGACAGGTTCGTCACCTGACCGCGTTCCGCCCGACTGGCCCGGCTGCGGGAGCGAGCGGATGGATCGCGAGCCACGTCTGCCTGACTCAGCTTGTCGGCGAATCCGAGTTGAACGGCTTCGTAGCCGTCCTTCTCCTTCGTCCGAAGCTGGAGTACATGGCACGGACCGACCTCGAGAACGGTGACAGAGACAGCTTGTCCCTCGGCACTGAACACCTGAGTCATTCCGATTTTGCGGCCGAGAAGTCCCACCGACATGGCCAACCTCAATCACCCTGAACTTGTGTCACGCAAACTGCCACACACCCGTGCAGTTTGATTGCCTCTGCTTGTCAACAGTCGTACCTTCGAGTGCATCTTCCCAGACGCGATCTCGTCGACTACGTCGTTGCCTTAATCTTGATGTCCACCCCGGCTGGCAACGACAGCTTATTCAGCGCGTCGATCGTTTTTCCAGTGGGCTGGACGATGTCAATCACCCGTTTATGGGTTCGAATCTCGAATGTTTCACGGCTCTTCTTGTCGATGTGAGGCGACCGAAGTACAGTGTACCGCTCGATTTTCGTCGGAAGGGGAATAGGTCCGTGAACCACCGCCCCCGTTCGCTTGGCCGTATCGACGATGTCACTCGCCGAAACATCCAAGACCGCGTGGTCGTAGGCTTCCATTCGGATTCTGATGCGGCTGCCAGCCACGTAAGTCCCCTTGATCCAACGACTTGTGCCGTCTGTGTCCTGCCCCGCCAGAGTCGTCGAATGCGGGAAGGGAAAAATCATAATTTTGCCGGTTCCCGTTGTCAATCATGCGATGCGACTTTCTTGGGAGCCTTTTTGTGACCCCCTATTTTCAACGAAAGTGTTAACAGTAAAGCATGTTACAGCGTTATTGACCGCCGTGATTTACCTCGCATCAAGCACCCTCGGAGCGTGATTCTGAAGGGATTTCAAACATTCGTGTCATTTTGGAGGTCAATTCACCCCCTCAATGTGCGTCGGAGGGTGAGATCCCGTTCGCGATTCCGTTTCATGCGTCGCCTGACAAGCCCTCAGCTTTATGCCCTGAAGGAGAATCTATAAGCAATGCCAACCCGCGTGCTTTGGCCAGCAGCTCAAGGATGCGCTGACCCAGGGGGCCGGTCGCCTGAAACTGAAACCGACGACGCTCAGGGCCGAGCACCTGGATCTCAATCCGCAGGTGGTCCCGCGGCAGCACGCCCGCGATTCGATCTGCCCATTCGATCAGGCAAACGCCGTCCCCCTCCAGCAACTCCCCGCCCCCCATGTCGAGGAACTCCTCGGGCGATTGGAGGCGGTACGCATCGACATGGTAGACCGGCAACCGCCCCTCGTATTCATGAATCAGCGTAAAGGTCGGGCTGACGACGAATGCCTGGTCGCATCCACATGCGGCTGCGACCGCTTGCACGAAGCGGGTTTTTCCTGCTCCGAGAGGGCCTTGCAGGGCGACGACATCGCCGGGACGGAGGAGCTGCGCGAGGTCGCGGCCCATCGCTCGGGTGTCATCTTCGGAGTCGGACTGCAAGGCCAGAGACATAGTCAGGTCAGAGAGGGTCTCAGAAACTGGTCGAGCCACCAGACGCCTCAACAGAGGGCTCAAGGAGCCGTCGGATTCAGTTTACCCATGTCGCTCAGGGGGGAAAGGCTTCCTGTCCGAATTCCGTGGAGAATCACTGCGGGCGAGGCTCTTCTCCGGCGGCTTTCACCGGAGCCCGGCCCGTCCGCCAGAGCCGCGTTGACCCCGTGGGCGACCTTCGGATAAACCGCTGAGGTTCCACCATCGCTCGAACTCGTTTCTCATCAGAGCCGAGTCCCCGCGAGCCCACTGGTGACTCGCCGCATGAACGCTCTCGACGACTCACTGTTCTCGCGCGATCTGGAGTTTCAAAAACTTCTTGTCGGACGGCGCGATATTGATGTGACCCTCGCAGCCTTAGAACTGGCGCGCGATGCCGAGCCAGAGTTGGATTTTGAGCCGACTTTGCAGTGGATTCAGGGCCGGGCCGATGAGTTGACAGCGGGTGTCGCGGCCGCGACGAACGACCGAGTGGCCATCGAGCGTCTCGTCTCCTGCCTGGCCCAGGTCCATGGACTGCATGGAACGAGTGAGTGCTTCGATGCGGCCGAGAGCAGCTCTCTCCCCTGTGTGATCGAATCCCGTCAAGGGCTGCCGATTACGCTCTCCATCCTGTACAGCGCAGTGGCAGAGCGGCTGGGAATTCCCTTGACGATCGCTCCGGCTCCGCTGCATGTGATCTGCCGCCTATCGACCGACAGTACCACATGGTTCATCGATCCATTCTCGCATGGACGGATCATGTCTGAAGTCGAGTGTTACGATTGGATCCAAGAGCGAACAAATCTGGAGCGGAATCTGATTGCCCCCAGTCTGCGTCCGGCATCACCGCGAATGGTCATCGAGCGAATGCTGATGAACCTGAAAAACTTGTATGCTCAGCAGGGAGCGTGGGACCGCTTGTGGCCCGTGCAATACCGCCTGGCTCTGCTCAACCCGGGTTCCCTGGAGGCCCGCCGCGACCTGGGGATCACCGCAGCCGAAGCCGGTCGCCCCGGGCTGGCCATCGATTTGCTCCGGGACTGCCTCAGCGGAGCCGATGGGCCGGAGAAGACCTACTTGCAGCGGGCGATTGCCGAAGCGGAATCCCGACTGGCGGCTTGGAATTAGAGCACCTTCGGCACAGTGGTTGACTTATCGGCTGGCTGGCCACAATGAGCCGCCATTTTTCACGAGCACGGCGGTCAGGTCATCGGGGAAATGAGCGGAGCCATTGCTTCGACCGGCGGTGTGTCCACATTGGAACGTTTCCACCTCGATCAGCAGGTGCGACAGGATCTCTGCCGCGGGATGTACCCGATGATCCTGAACAAATTGCACGGTCCGATTCCAGCCAAACATCTCATCCTGAGGGGAGTAGACCTCGGGGATTCCATCGGTCGCGACGAAGAGCATCTCGCCGGGAACAAACCGCCGTTGTGCGGTATGAAACTGCAGTGACTCGGACAGCCCCAGCGGCATCGTGGCGATTTCGAGAGGGAACGACTGGCCCCGCGCGTCGATCACTGAACTGGGGTGGCCGGCTGCGAGATAGGTCAGTGTTTGGGTGGTGGCGTTGATCTCACCCAGAAAGAACGTCACGAACTGTTGCTCGGGAGTGTCGTGACACAGGAAGCGATTGAGTCGCTCCGTGACGACCGCCAGGTTGAGGTGGTCCTCCAGGCATGCTCGGAGGATCGCGCGGGTCTCCATCATGATGAGCGCTGCCGCCAAACCATGCCCCGAGACATCCGCCACGACCACACACAACCTACCTGGGCCATGCGGGATCAGGTCGTAGTAATCGCCACTGGCGAACTGAGAAGGGCGCGAGATTCCGGCCATTTCGTAGCCCGGAAAGTGGGGGACCACATGCGGGTAGAGCTGGTTCTGCACCAGGGCGGCAGCCTGGACTTCTTTCTCTAAAAACTGGGCCTTGCGAGACTCCGTGACATCGGTGGAGATTCCCGCCACAGCCCGCACATGGCCCTGCTCACAGAACATGGGGAATTTGATCGACACATACGTGTGCAGCCCATCGTCATGGGGCACGACCTCGTCTCTCTGGATGGCCTTCGCCGAGTCTCTGACTTCCGTGTCGTACTCGCGAAAGGCTTGGGCCGCAGTGGACGGGAAGAGATCGAAATCCGTTTTTCCGATGACGGTTTCCGGGGTCAAGTGAAATAGATCCAGGAAGCGCTGATTCACATATTCGTACTTCCACTCGGAATCCTTCATGTACATCACGGCGGGGGTATTGGCCAGAATCTCCTGAAAATTCTGGGACATCTCCCAGGCGTGGCGCTGTGCGGCATGCTGGTCGCTCAGGTCTTCCAGGGTGTGCAGCGTCCCGTGGGGCTCATCCGCATCCGAGGAGTGCCAGGCCCGCGAGCTCACGCGGATCGGGAATCGCGCGCCGCAGGGCCGATTTCCTGTCCCTCGCCGGATCGCCATCGCCGAACGGTCCGATACCTCGGTCTCCAAAAGCTGCACCAGTTCTCCAAACAATCGGCCCCTCATCTGCTGGGCCGCCATTCCGAACAACAGGCTCGCCCGTTCATTAACGACCACAATGTGCGACGTCTCGTCCGTCAGGACCAGCGCACAACCAACAGACTCGATCAGTGCGTAAATATCCGACATGGGAACACCGAATCACGCCTCTCCACCGGTCGTATTCCAGTCGATCGGAGCGGAGCGGGAATGACATTGCATCATGCATGGCAAGGTTCATCGGCTGCATGCTACCGTTTCGAAAACTTGAGTGCATGACCTGAAGAGGTAATTACCGCCACTTGCCAAAGTCGTACCACCACCGCCAGACCCCATGCAGCTCTGGTTGGTGCGATGCGGCGGCTTCTGAACCCGTTACTTCTTGAACATCGGCCCGTTCTTGTTCCCGCGCGACAGTAGGAACGCCATGAGGTCCAAGACCTCATCCTGGTTCAAGGGCTTCAGCAGATCCTTGGGCATTTGCGAGGTCATCGAGATCGTCCGCTCTTCGATCTCGCCGATGAGGATCGTCACGAACTTGGTGGCGTCTTCGGGATTGGTGATGATCGTGATTGACTCGGCGGTTTCGGTGGCGATTCGACCGGTATGGACTTGCCCGGACTTGGTCGTCACGACGGCGGCTCGGAACAGGTCGGGGACCACCTTGTTGGGGTCGACGACCGCTTCGGCCATGTCCTTCAGTGAGAACCGTCCGGCGAGTTGCGTCAGGTCCGGCCCCGTCGCCCCGCCTTCGGCGTCGTAGCGGTGGCATAGCACGCAGCGGGTCGCGGCGAACATCTGGCGGCCATGCTCATAGTTCCGGTCCTTCAGTTCCGGACCGGCTGCGGCGAGGATGCTCTCGAAGGTCCAATCCTGCCCTGGTCCGACTGGCTTGGGGAGTTCCGCCGGAACAACCGGCTTGCGGGCACCGAAGGCCTCAATCGCGAGCTTCTCCTGCTCCGTGGCGTTCTCCCAGGCGTCCTTATCGATGTTCCGCAGGAACCCCTGATAGCTCGCTCCGCCGCTCCAAGTGCGGGCCGTGCTGAACCAACTGAAGTACGCCTTGCGGTCGTCCATCGTCCAGCCAGTCTTCAGGTTCCGCAGCGCGAACGCATAGTGGAACTGCATCGTATCAGGGTGGTTCTTCTGGACCTCCAGCAGTGTGCCGCCGTACCCCGGGTTGCGGCTCAGCAGTTCCCCATAGTTCGGCGGGATCTGCTTTGGCGGGGCGGCCAAGAGAGCCGCGATCTTGGTCGAGATGCCGGGAGCCTTCAGGTAGACCAGAAGATTCGCGAGTTCCTTGTTGAGGTCATCGAGCTGCAACTGGACCTCGGCATCGCTCCCTCCCGGCAACTGCAAGGCCGGGAATCGTTCATCGAGTTTCTTGATGACGAGCAACCGGTCGGCCTCGTCGTATTCACCCATTCGAATGCCGATGAGTTGGTACGTCCGCAGCAGCTCAAGCCGCTGCGGATGGGTGAGCGTGACCCAGTTGAGCTTCTCGAGTGATTCGACCAACCGATGCCGCAAGGCTGCGTCCCCGCCGACACGAGCGAGCCCCGTGACGCCGTTGATAAGCTGATACGGTGTCGTTGAACCGAGGACCATGTCACGCCAACTGTCGGTCGGTTGGTGCTCCAGTGCAATTCGTGAGGCATACCGAATGAACCGGTCCGGGTGATTCAGGTTCGGAAAGGCCAAGTCCACAACGGGCTTCGGATCAGCTTGCTTCGAGTGGAATGCTTCCAATTGCTTTCGGAGGTCATGCAGCGCCACAGTCGTGGTGTTTTTGGCGATGGCCGGTTCGGTCGAGTCGGTCCCGGTGTAGACCACGCGGAAGAGTTCCGACTGGGTTCCGCGACCACCGACCGTGAAGCAGAGCGTCCCGTCTGGAGCGACTGCACAATCGGTGAGCGGTAGCGGCGTGCGCGAGACGAACTCCTCCTTCGTGGCCGAGTAACTCGCCCCGCGCGGATTGATATGAATGGCGTACATCGTGCCAAAGGTCCAGTCGCAGATGTACAGTGCGTTCTGGTACTTCGCCGGGAACTTGGTCCCATATCCAAAGGCCACGCCGACCGGACAGCCTGGTCCGATGTTCACGAGTTCGGGCAGACTATCGACGTAGTGCGAGGGCCACTTGCCGGTCCCGCTCCGCCAACCGAACTCGCTGCCGCTGACAGCGTGCGAGACCCGCGTCGGGCGATACCACGGGGCTCCGAAGTCCCACTCCATATCGGCGTCATACGCGAAGAGTTCGCCATCGGCGTTGAACGCCATGTCATACGGGTTGCGATAGCCAGAGCTGACGACTTCCCACGTCTTGCCCTCCGGATCGGTCTTCGCGATCCACCCGCCGGGTGCCAGGATGCCGACCGCGTGGCCGTTGGCATCCCACTGCCGGGGCAGCACATGGTCTTCATTCCAATTCATGGGCAGGCGGCTGGTGAAGAGAGCCCGCTCTTCCTCCGGCTTGTTCGG
Source organism: Planctomycetota bacterium (assembly GCA_043718305.1). Lineage (GTDB taxonomy): Bacteria > Planctomycetota > Planctomycetia > Planctomycetales > Planctomycetaceae > TH-plancto1. Next base: position 8,684 of record JAYSVZ010000722.1, read on the forward strand.
GAGATCGGCTGGCTCAAACGGAGGCCGCGTGTGGTTTCCAGCGATCACATAGATCGATTTGCCATCAGGCGAGAGTTGCAACGCGTGCGGTCCATGTTCGCCGCCGCCTCTAAACTCGAAAAGCTTCACGACCTCGTCGAACTGGTCATCGCCGTTCGTGTCCTTGCAGCGGTAGAAGCCGCTCCCCTTGCCACCGTTGACCGAGACATAGAGCGAGTCGAAGGCAAACAGCAGCCCCTGAGCTGCGGAGATATCGACGGAGAGCTTCTCGACTTTGACGGGGTCCGGGCTGCCGACGGACGGGATGGTGATCCGGCAGAGTCCCTTGTCTCCCTGGTCACTGGCGATCATCCGGCCTTGGGGGTCGAAGGTGATGCAGACCCACGAACCGAGTTCATCTTTGGGCACGGTGAAGAGCCGCTCGACTTGGAAGCCGGGGAGCGTGTTGAACTTCCCGGCGGCGACCGGGGCATTCGTAAAGACATTGCCCCACGGACCATCACCGAGCTTGCCGACGATTTTGGGTTTGACGAATTCGGGAGCCTCGGACTTTTCAGCCATAAGCCATGTCCCGTCCGTGACCAGTTGCTCGACCTTTCCATCCGGGCGAGTCAGCGTCAGTTGAGCGACAAAGCCGCCGGTCCCGCCCTCGTTGCTGATCTCGGCCAGCAGCGTGTTCTCGCCCTCGACGATGTGCTTGGTGACATCGACCTTCGACGGTTGAGACCATTCCGTGCTGGCAGCGACTGGTTGGCCATTCAGCTTGGCAGAGAAGACGTTGTCGCAACTCAGTTGGAGGACCGCCTTTTTCACGGGGCCGGAGAAGGTCTTCTGAACGAGATAGACCTTGGAAACATCAGCCCCCCAGATCCATTGGGGGATGTTCTCACTCGGCGGTGCGGGATCGTCCGTTGTCTCTGGTGCGGGAGCGGGAGCATCCGGGACTCCGCTCGACGAGACCTTCTCGACGCTCTGCGTGTAGACCTGCGGGTCATCGGCCCGGAGACTGGCATGAGTCCCGACCAAAGCCAGGATCGCAACCAGAGACGTGAGTCGATGTGTGAAATTCATCCAGTTCACCAGCCACACCACAGTAGCGTTCAGCCCAGTCACCCAAGCTCATCACAGCCGATCCACTTCTCGACAGATCAAACAACCGTGATGGGAGGACGATAGGCCATTTGCCGGGATGACTCCAGCGAAGACGCTTACTCGCTCCCGATCAAATCAGTAGCCAGCGTGTTGAGCCCCAGCGACTGCTTGAGCGACTGGTAGCGAGCCTGCGCGCTCTCCAACGCCGCCGCATCGGGCTCAGTTCGACGGACGGCGCGGATCAAGAGGTTCTTTGGCGTATGGTCGAGGTCGATAAACTCCAGAATCTGCGTCCGGTAACCCGCAGCTTCCAGAGCCGCCACGCGGAGGGCATCGGTTGCTAAAGCAGCGAATCGCTCTTTGAGAATGCCATGGCGGA
>JAYSVZ010000723.1:0-10145 GCA_043718305.1 Planctomycetota bacterium
AGGACGCGGATTCCGCGGCGAAGCTCGCTCGGCAACGGGGCGTGAACGGGTGGGCTGATGAGTCAGGGGGTTCGCCCGCTGACGAAGGCCCGCTCCCCCGCACTGACGCCCAGCGAAACCGCCGCTCAAGCGTCTCTCCGTGGTTTCATGGTGTGATCGGCGAGCGTTTCGCCTTCGGAGGGTCTTGTAGGTGCGGCATCCTGGTGATAAAAACATGACAATACGCTGATTTCGTCCCACGCAAGTGACACCACGAACGTAGCAGAAGGCATGCCATCTCTCAATGTGAACAGTCTGTTGGGTTGCCTGATTGGAACCGCCATCGGAGATTCCCTCGGGTTGCCATACGAGGGGCTATCGCCGCGGCGCGCACTCCGGATGTTTGGGCCACCCGACCGACACCGCTTTCTGTGCGGGCGGGGAATGGTTTCCGACGACACCGAGCAGACCTGCATGGTACTGCAAAGCCTGCTGACTTCCGGCGGAGATTTGGACAAGTTTCAGCGTCACTTGGCTCAGCGGTTACGGTGGTGGCTGGCGCGATTGCCCGCCGGAACCGGGCTGGCCACTGCGCGCTCGATCCTGAAAATGTGGATCGGGTATCGGCCACCGGCCAGTGGAGTCTTCTCAGCCGGGAACGGGCCCGCAATGCGTTCCGCCATTCTGGGAGTCATGCTTCCTGAGAAGCATCTGCTGGATTATTCCCGAGCCAATGCGACGATCACGCACTCTGATCCAAAGGCCACTTGGGGCGCAGCTGCGGTTTCGCTGGCCGCCCGATTGGCGTGCGAGCAAGAGTCACCGGACCCTCTTGACTACCTGCAACGGCTTGGGCGACTTTTGAAGTCCGAACCTGCCGAAGAGTTCCTCGAACGGGTCACACAAGCGGTGACCTCCATTTCAAAGTTCCCATCCACGGTCCGTTACTGTGAGTCAATGGGACTGACGCATGGCGTTACGGGCTACGTCTATCATACGGTCCCGGTCGCTCTCCAGGCGTGGCTCCGCTATCCGCTGGATTATCGTTCGGCCATGCAGGACATCATTGCCTGTGGGGGTGATGCCGACACCACGGCAGCCATTGTCGGCGGGCTGGTCGGGGCGAGCGTGGGACCGGCGGGCATCCCCGACGAATGGCAACGCGGGCTTTGTGATTGGCCGCTCTCAATCGCATGGATGCAGCGTTTGGCACAGTGTGCTGCGTCGAACGGAACAGCCAGTTTGCGGCCTCCCGAATTGCCGCTCGTTGCACAGCTACTCCGGAACGCGGCATTTCTGCCGATCGTACTACTGCACGGTTTCCGAAGGCTGGCACCGCCGTATTGATGATCTGGCTCAGGCATCGAGCTCATCGGATTCGGCGAGAACTTCGTCGAGTCAATCGAGCAGTTGAATCTGAGAGGCAAATTCGCGAGCCAATCCCAGCTCTTCGGAACTGGCTCACAGGAGAATCTGTCGGATGTCGCGGCGGCTTTTGTGGCTTCCCTTCCGAATCCAGAATAGCTTTGAGATGACGAGATCAGGACGACTCGCCACGGGCAATGGCAAGCCAGGGAAAATTTCCACTGCCTGTGCCCGATCCAGCCCACCAGGAAACAACTCGCGCGGGTCGAGATCAATCTTCATGGAGGATTCCATGTCCATGAGTTGGAATTGTCTCTGTAACGTCGCATCATACCGAGACGCTTTCGTAAACAAAACCAGCGATCTTCCACGAACATGCCTTCCGATCACGTGTCCTGCTCCCATCGAAACATCGTCGTGACGTTGTTCGTGATCCCGGAAGATTCCCGAGGAGGTGTCCCATGTTCAAGCGTTTCAAAATCCGCAGCTACGAGTTCGGCCTGTTGTTCCGCGAAGGCGAGTTTCAGGGGTTGATCGAGACTGGCACGCGCTGGTTCTTCGACCCGCTGGGCCAGGTCCGGGTCGACATCGTCTCGAAGCGTGATCCGTGGATCGTCCATGAGCAGCTCGACTTGATCGTCAAGTCGGGATTGCTCGGCGAGCGGGCTATCGTTCTTGATTTGAAGGACCACGAGCGAGCGCTGGTCTGGATCGAGAACCGGTTCAGCCATGTCCTGCCCGCGGGGCAGTACGCCTACTGGACGGGTCAGAAGAACGTTCGCGTCGAGGTGATCGATGCCCGCAACGTGCGGTTCGAGCATGATGAGCTGAAGCTGATTGCCCGATCGCCGCTGGCACAGCGTGTCCTTGATGTTTGCGCCGTGGAGCGGGACCGCGCTGGCGTGCTGTTCATTGATGGTCGGTACATCGAGACCTTGACGCCGGGCCTCTACGCCTTCTGGAAGGGCCGGTCGGAAGCCAAGGTGGTCGAGATCGATCTGCGTGAAACGATGGTCGATGTGGGTGGCCAGGAAATCATGACCGCCGACAAGGTCACGTTGCGGCTCAACGCCGTGGTGACCTTTCAGATCGTCGACGCTCGCAAGGCCGTCAGCCAGACCGACGACGTGCGGCAGGCCCTCTACCGCGAAACCCAGCTCGTGCTTCGCGGCGTGATCGGGGTTCGCGAGCTCGATCTCTTCCTGACAGAGAAGGACGCGGTCGCCAAGGAGATCGAGGAGAGCGTCCGCCGCCGGGCGGGTGAACTCGGTTTGTCGATTGCCTCGGTTGGTATCCGCGATGTGATCCTGCCGGGTGACATGAAGGACTTGATGAACAAGGTCACGGAGGCCAAGAAAGCCGCCGAGGCCAACCTCATCGCGCGTCGCGAGGAAACGGCTGCCATGCGGTCGCAGGTCAACACGGCCAAGCTACTGGCGGACAACCCGGTTCTGATGCGTCTGCGGGAGTTGGAGGTCGTCGAGAAGATTGCCGCGAACGGGAAGCTGAATATCATTCTGGGTGACAAAGCCCATGGTGAGAAGGGGCTGGCCGACAAGGTGATCAACCTGTTGTGATGATGAGTAGAGACATTCCCCAGCTTCGGGTGACCGAAGCTGGGGAAATGTCGTTTGCACGGGCACTATTTTTCCAGAACCGGCGCGGTCTCAAGCATGGGCTCGGCCTCGCGGGGGGTGCCTGGTGTAGGGGTCTCGGCGGGAGCGGAGAGGCGATAGAGCGGTAAGTAGCGGTAGTAGACCTCGAGTGTGAGCGTGGCGAAGGCGGTCGAATAGATGCGGCCCCCGACATCGCCCCAGCGGTCGCGCGGTTCCCAACTACCGGCGTCGGGACCGGTTGTCGTCTGCTCATTGATGAGCAGATCGCGCATCCGCACGTTCCATTTCTCCCAAGGTTCTCCGCCATATTGATAGAGGGCCAATGTGGAATAGTACCAACTGTAAAGGTCCGCCTTACTGCGCATCGGTGGGTTCGCCAGGATAAAGTCGACCGCCTCGGTACATGAGGGGTGCTCCCGTTTGATGCCCAGCATCTGCTTACAGAAGAGAGATTCCGCCGTCATCGCGACGCTGGGATAGCGGTTCGCTTCGGGCATTTGCTGAAAGAGGCGATAGGCTGCCAAACCGCCCGCTTTGCCGATCCCCCGGTTTTGCAGGAACAGAATCATCTTCTGCCGCACTTCCAGCGGGATATCGAGTCCCGCAGCCTGGGCACTCTTCAATGACATCAATTGCCAGCCGAAGATGCTCATGTCCCCGCCGTCCAGTTGCAACTTCATATACCGCCACCCGCCATCTTCGAGTTGGCATTCGAGCGTGAACGCCACTGCGCGTTGCAATGGGATTTTGAGAAACTCAGAGCGGGTTTCGTCCTTCGTCATCGCATAGGCTTCCGCCATGGCAAACGTCGCCAGGGCGTGGGAGTACATCCCGGCGATGCTGGAGGACTTTTGGCCACCCAGGTATCCGGCCACGCCTTGCGAGTTTTGGCCTTGCTGGCTGATGAGCCAGCGGAGGGCCTTTTCCACGTTTGCGGAGTATTCCCCCTCTTCCAGGGTGTGTTGCTTCCCCAGAAAGGCCAGCACCGCCAGGGCTGTCAGGCCCGCATCGGCATCCCGACCATCACGTTCGGCATTGGCATCGATCGCCAGCCGACCAGCCCCCTGCGAGTCGCCGTCGAACGATCCGTTCGATTCTTGAATCGAAGCGAGCCACTTCAGAGCCAGATCGACAGCCGCCTCTGATTCTGCCGTTCCTCCGAACTGCTCGACGGCCTGCCCGCGATTGGTGCTATTTCGCAGAATGTATTGGGCCGGGGTGGAGTTGTTGACGAGGGCGGCGGGTGAGAGTTCCGGCCGCATCAGAAGGGGAGGTGTCTCGGCAGACCCGAGAAGCTCTGGCGCGTCGCCAGTGTCGTTCGAGTTCTGATTGCGAGGAACTGCGGGGCGCGGACGAGGTGTGTTTAAGCGGCTCATCTCTGACGGGAGACTCGATGGAATCGATCGCGGGATCGAACGCGCCATGGATGGCACAGCGGCGTTCGGGGGAGCGGCTTCGGCGGCGACCCCGGGGTCGAGCGGAATTTGGTATGGAGCGGGGCCTTCGCTGGGGGTGATCTCCTCGCTGAGCGGGCCTTGAGGAAGCGTTGCCTCCGGTTCAGCCATTGCGGCGATTGACCGCGTGGCCTGTTCGGGATCGAAGTCTTCCCGAATGCGATCGACCGGCTGCCGGTCGGTGCGCGCGACCGAGGATTCGATCGGCTTTGCCCGACTCCCGATCGAGGACCGCACGATCTGCGGTGGCACGGGGGACTCCGTTTGAGGATCTCCCAGAACCACCTCATCCAAGGGCACCTCGCGGCTGACCGGCTGGGGCTGTTCGGAGGGGAGCGCCTCGACGAGCGGGCTTGGGGGGGGGGCGGTCATTTCTTGCGGAGTCGGTGCCGCTTCGTTGTGAACTGGTTCGGGCAGCGAGATCGTTTGATCGGGGCGGCTCGTTTCGACGTGGGCTAGCTCTGAAGGCTTGATCGGGGTGGCCGGGACCGATCTTCGTGGGGCGTCAAAGGTCACTTTCGCGTTGACTTTATCCCAGATCGGACGCCCGCTCACGCCTGCCTGGGCCGCCTCGAATTCGGTCTGCACCGCATCCGCGATGGAGTCGACCTGGACCCCATCCTCGGGAAGGAAAGAGGTGACCACGACGCGCGGCCGGTACTCCGGAATCATGGCAATGACACCGCACAGCAACGTGGCATGCAGTCCGACCGAGAAGAACAGCGCCTTGGTCGAGACCCGCTTGTCGCCCCACCTCGTGCTGAACATCGACAACAAATGGATCGACGCCACCACAAACCCTGCACACAGCAGCAGAATCACCGCGGGCTGAAAGATCGCCAGGACCAAATCCAGCATCGGCCAGATCTGCGTCGGAAGATGCAGAGCCAGTGTCATGGGGGGGGGGCGTCCTGAAGCTTGTTGGCCAGCTTGATGTTCTTAATCCCCGCTCGCTGGCATTGGCTGAGCGTGGTCATCACATGCTGATACGGCCCGGTGGCGTCACCGCGAATGATCACGACCTGGTCGGCGTAGCGCTGCGCGGCGAGTTGAAGTTCCTCAATGAGATCTGCTGGTTCCCGAAGTTTTCCCTTGATGAACGCCGCTCCGTCGCCACGGACGTTGACCACGATCTCGTCGGGCAGCGAGGTGAGCGGGTGAGCTTGGCTGACGGTGGGGAGATTGATGTCGTACTGTCTTTCCCGATCGGCGAACTTGGTCCCGACCATAAAGAAGATCAGGAGGAAGATCAGACAATCGATCATCGGTGTCAGATTCATCCGGATATCTTCGTCGGGTTCAATCCGCAAAGGCATCGCAAAGTTCTCCCGTCCGGGGGAAGTGCTGTGACAGTTCAAGTTTGCGCGGTCGCTACGACTGGCACGGAGCACATCTCGCCACATGCTGCCGCAGATCGCACCGAACCCAAGCATGATACCCAGCAGACTGCGAAAACGAGAATCGGAATCTTGGGGAATTCTGGTGAGTGGTGGTCCGCTGAATTCCTGGACTGCCAATTTCGAGGAGTCTTTCCCGGCCCCAAGAAGTTCCTCAGCTCAGGCTGTTCCTCGGTTCGGGAGATCACACAATAGAAGGCGTGCCACTTCCCGCAGGAAATCATTCGATGCCCACACTGTCTCGATGGCCTCTGGTCTGGCTGGTGGTTTGTCTGGTCGGTGACTTACTGGTGGGGGCAGCCCTCAGCCAGACACCGGTGGCGTTGCCTGCGACCGAGGACCAAGAGGCTGCGGCTTTGGCGGGCGTGGTCCCGGATGTCACGCCCACTTATGAAATCAAGCCGAACGAACGGCGGGTTTGGGATGCCGATCATGTCGACGATTTTTCCCTGATCGACCAGACGGGAAAGCCAGTGACGCTGGCCGACCTGAAGGGGCGACCGTGGGTCGTCAGCTTTATCTTCACGCGGTGTGTCCATCAATGCCCCATGATGTGCCGGGGGATTCGGGAGCTAATCGACGATCTGAATCGCGGACGATCCGAGCCTCATCCTGTGCGGTTTGTGACGATCACGATCGACCCGGCCCATGATTCGTTGGAACTCATCAAGCAGTTCGGCGAGAACTTCGGGGCCAAGCCGGAACAGTGGCTCTTTCTAACCGGGGAGAAGGCTGCGATCTACGAACTGGTTCGCCACGGGTTTAAGGTCTCTGCCTGGGAGCAGTTCGAGGCTGGAGCCGGGATGGAGTTCGCTCACGATATGCACCTGCTCCATATCGACGAAACGGGCAAAATCCTGGGCCGGTACGAGAGCCTGGATCAGTCGGAACTCATCACCCTTCGCCGCGTTCTCGAAGGAAAAATCGAAACTCCGCTGCGTCACCAACCGGCCAAAATCGAGAGCCGACTCGCCGCAGCCAAAGCCGCTCCCGTCGACCCGCTTTCGAAACTCCCGCCGTGGGCCAAACGGCTTCCAGCGACGAATGCGGGCCTAAACGGACTGGCCACGCTGCTGCTCCTCAATGGGTTTTTCGCCATCAAGGCGAAGCGGCCCAAGCTCCACAAAACGCTGATGCTGTATGCCTTTGCGACCTCGGTGGTGTTCCTGGGGTGCTACCTGAGCTACCACTGGGCGCTGCATACCTACACCGGGGAACACGGCAAGAAGTTCATCGGCGAGCCGGGAATCACCAAGCTCTACTACGCGATCCTGATTTCTCACGTGATTTTAGCCTCAGCCGTCCCCTTTCTGGCGTCGATCACGATTTGGAAGGGGCTTCGTGAGCAATGGGAGAGCCACCGCCGATGGGCCAAAGTGACTTTTCCGATCTGGCTCTACGTCTCGATTACGGGTGTCGTGATCTACGGGATGCTGTATCATCTGAGCAGATCGGCGTGAGACCGGGGTTGGAGTCCAGCCTTCAGGCTGTCCGGCAGGCTAAAGCTTGGACTCCAACCCGGCAGTAGGAGACCGTCATGAAGCGATTCGCCACCACCACGATTCTCGCCTTCGGCCTCTGGGCTGCTTCGGGTGAGGCCCAGGCGTGCCCGCTCTGCAAGTACGCCAACGAATCGGATCAACACGATGAGAAGGCGAATCTCCGCCCCAAAGCTTACATGTACAGCATTCTGTTCATGCTTGCGATGCCCGCTTCACTGCTGACAGCTTTCGGCGTCGGGTTTTATCGACTCAGCCAAAAAGAGTTGTCGGACGAAGTCCAGCTGCCCATCGAGTCGCAGAATTCGTAAGCATCCGGATGCCGAGGCCCATCCGGCGGCAGCCCCTTGATGAATGTCCATTGAGTCCTGGAAACGAATCCCCCTCGTTCGGCAGAATCGTCCGGCTTCTTGAGGTCGATTCAAAGACGTATTGAGCAATTTCACAATTTCCATTATCCCTCCGCTTCTCAGCGGGGACGGTGCGTCGATCGGGCGTCACTTTCACTTCGCTTCGTTCACTCCTCCTCCCCTCCGAAAGTCCCGCTGTGACATCTGTTGTCGCCATGCCGGATCGCCCTTCATCGCCTTCCCGGCGATCGATGTGGACCCTCGGAGTGGCTGCCCTCGCCGTCTTGGTGGCGGCGACAGCTCCGATCACCGCTCAGGAAGCGGAAGAGGCCCTGGCCCCGCGATCGCGAAGATTGCTCGTCGATCCAGAAGCGATCAACGAACTGATCCCTCTGGAGGAAGAACTCGGCGGTGCCGATCTGGATGCGATCGAGGAAGAGCTTAACGCCGAGATTTCCGCCGACCAGCAGCTCAACGAGTCGATCGTGGATGTGGTGATCGAAGGCCGCAAGACGCTCGTCGAGCATGCCATTCTGCATTACATCCAGGTCAAACCGGGACGTGTGGTCACCCCGCGTGAAGTCCAGGAAGATGTCTCTGCCCTTCGCCGCACCCAATGGTTCAGTAGCGTCCGCCCGATTTATCGACGCACGGAGCGCGGTCTGGTCCTCGTCTACATCGTTCGTGAAAAGCCGATCATCCGCTCGGTGCAGTTCATCGGCTGTAAGAAGATCAAGAAAGCGGAGTTGGAAGCCCACACCAACTTGCGAGTGAATCAGCCGTTCGATGTGAATCTAAACAAGGAATCGGTCGCCCGCATCCAGTCGATGTATGAGGAAAAGGGTTACCGTTACGCCGAAGTCGTTCTCTCCAAGGGGGGCCACCCGGATGATCGCGATGTGATCATCAGCATCACCGAAGGGCCCCGGACCCAGGTCAAGTGGGTCGACTTCGAAGGGAATGAGTTCGCATCGGATGCGATTCTTCGGTCGAAGCTCGCGTCCAAGCATCCGATCGTGTGGCTCTTTGGCGGCCTCTACGATGCGGATTTGGTCCAGAATGACATCCTGACGCTCACCAAGTATTACAACAACCTCGGCTACTTCGACGTGAAGGTCGACGTGCGCGAAGAAGAGTCGGCGGACCACGAGTGGATCAACCTGACCTTCGTCATCGAGGAGGGCCAGCGCTACACGATCCGCAACATCGATCTCGTGGGCCACGAGGTGCTGGATCGCGAGTCGCTCTTCAATGATCCCCATCTGCGTCCAGGCGATCCATTCAACTCCCGCCATTTGCAGCACGATGTCAACGGGATGAAGGACCAGTACGACGAACTGGGGCGGTTATTCGCTGAGGTCAAACCCACGCCGATCTTCCTCGATACGCCCGGCGTGATCGATCTGGAGTACCGGATCAACGAGGATAAGCCGTACTTGGTCGGTGACATTCGCGTCAACTTCCGGGGCGACAATCCCCACACGCGTGAGGATGTGATCCTCAATCCCATCGTCCGGCTCGTGAAGCCCGGCCAACTGGCGAATGGCAAGAAGATCAACCTCGCCCGGGCCCGCGTCATGCGGAGCCAGCTCTGGGACCAGGCTGAACCCCCGTCGTTCGAGATCGTCCAATCCGATGGTCGCGACTATACCCTCGCCGCCGATGATGATCCGCTGGGCGACATCATGCGAGGACAGAGTTTCGACGAGAGCTTCTTTGGTGAGAAACGCCCGACTCGCCACTACGAACCGACAGCAGGTCACGGCCATAGCGTGGCCAGCGAACGTCGCATCGCCCGCACCACAGCCCGCCCTTCCCCGGTGAAGGAAGGCTCCGCCGTGGCGGTCCGCTCGCAGTCGCGGGACCGTGCGTTGACGGCTCCAATTCCCGTGCGTCCCGAGGCCAAGGCCAATCCGCCGCAGGCTGTCCGGACATCTCGGGCCTCTGCCCCGAAGGTCGAACAAAACCATTCTGCCTCGGTCGGGAAGCCCCTCAAAAAGGCCCGTCCCAAGTATGAAGCCCCACAGTTCTACCACGTCGACCCCGAAGGTCTGTTCAACTACGTCGAAGACCCGGACATCGTCATTCGCGGCCAGTCCGAAGAGATTCGCCCCAGTCAGGAAGCCGAAGCGTTCGCCCGTGGCCAGAGCATCGATCGCCAGGGCCGACCGCTCCCGAGCAACCTCGGTTCCAGTTCCAGTGGTTCCGGGAACCCGCTCGGGGGAACGACCTTTGGGACTTCCCCCACAGCCCCGGGCTACGTCGACTTTGACATTGATGTCACCGAAGGTCGCACCGGTCGATTCATGATCGGGGCTGGGGTCAATAGTAATAACGGCCTCGTGGGCTCGGCGGTTCTTCAAGAAGACAACTTCGACATCCTGCGGCCCCCCCGCAGTTGGTCCGACATCGTCAACGGGTACGCCTGGCGCGGTGCGGGACAAAGCTTCCGCCTCGAAGCCCAGCCCGGCAATCAGGTCAGCCG
>JAYSVZ010000724.1:0-3320 GCA_043718305.1 Planctomycetota bacterium
GATTCGTTTCGCCCTTCGCAGGTGGCGATTCTGGTCGACACATCGACCTCTATGCGACAACCGGCGTCCGACATTCGGCCCGGGTCGGCGGTCGAAGAGCGGGCTCAAGTCGTCCAGCGGTTCCTCTCAAAATCGCCGCTCGTGGAGAGCTTGCGTAAGGACCACGCAGTCGACCTCTTTACGTTTGATCGCGATCTGCGGGGACCGGTCCATCGCTTTCCGTGGTCGGGAACCGAGGCTCCGGAAGCTGTCACCAAACCCGCCCCCCCGACGTGGAATGAGTGGTTAACACCCGTGAACAATGCGACGGCTCTGGGCGATGCGCTCGACAAGGTTCTCGCTGAACAGAAGGGACGAAGCCTCTCGGGGGTGATCGTCGTCTCCGACGGGGCCTCGAACGCGGGGCGGAGTCCCGATACAGCCATCGGTCGTGCGAAGCAAAGTGGAGTGAAGTTAATCTCGATCGGAGTGGGGGGCACCACTCCGCCGATCGACCTAGCAATCGCCAAGGTCGTGGCCCCCACTGACGTGGCGAAAGGGGATGCCTTCGAACTGATCACCTGGATTCAAGGGCGCGGAGCCGCTAGCCAGAACGCGAATGTCGAACTGCTCCAGAAAGGGCCGCAGGATGCGACGCCGATCGTGATCGAGTCGAAGAGCGTCCTGCTCACCGATGGAGCCGGTCCGCAGGAAGTCCCCTTCTCGCGCACGATGACCGAGGCGGGAGCCTTTGAATACACCTTCCGCGTGAGCGGCGCAGCAGACCTGATCGAAAGTCGCAGCGATAACAATACCGATGTCTGCACGGTCAATGTCTTTGACCGCCCAACGCGCGTGCTGATCATCGCCGGTGGGCCGATGCGAGACTACATTTTTGCCAAGAATCTCTTGTACCGGCACAAGTCGATCGACATTGATGTCTGGCTTCAATCGGGCCGCGTCGGAATCAGCCAGGAGGCCGATCAACTCCTGTTCAAGTTCCCTGAGAAACGGGAAGACCTGTTCGGATACGATGCACTGCTTGCATTCGATGCGGACTGGACCCAGGTGACTGCCGAGCAACAGCAGTGGCTCGACGACTGGGTCGCGGGTGAAGGGGGCGGGATCGCCTTTATCGCGGGGGATGTGCATACCTTTGAATTGGCGAAGGAAGACCCCGCCTGGAGCAAGGTCCGGACTCTCTGTCCGGTCCTCATCGACGACTCAGCGGTCGGGACCACGGTTCGTGATTCCGCGAAGCAAGCCTTCCCGGTCGCTCTGACCCAAGAGGGCCAAGCCGCTGAGTTCTTGCGACTCGATGACGATCCCGCCAAGGAGCCGATCTGGTCGACGTTCGGCGGGTTCTATCGGACGCAAGCTACTCGGGGCCGACGTGGCGGCGTCACCGTCTATGCCGAATTCACCGACCCACTCGCGCGCGGCGTCGATGGCCCGCCCCCGCTGATCGCGGGCCAACGCTTCGGGCAAGGCAACAGCTTCTTCCTCGGCAGCCCCGAGTTCTGGCGGTTGCGGTCGATCTCCGAAGAGGCCTACGACCGGTTCTGGATCAAGCTCGTACGAAAGCTGGCCGAAGGGCGGTCGAAGCGCGGACTGCAGCGCGGGATGTTTGTTCTCGATAGCCGCGAGTTCGATCTGGGACAGACGATTCCCGTTCGCGTGCGTGTGCTCAATGAACAGTTCCAACCACTGTCGAGCACTTCATTCCCGATCGACATCTACGATCCTAACGGGCGGCCATTGACGCCGGGTCTGGTCTTGCAACAGGACCGCTTCCGACCCGCCGAATACACCGGAGAATTCCGCGCGGATCAGCCGGGACGATATCGCCTGGAGATGGAAGTTCCGGGGCTGACTGAGCGGGTCCGTGAGGACTTGCAGATTCGCCTGCCGGAACGGGAGTTCGCCGAACTCACTCAGAATGTTGTTACGCTGACCTCTCTGGCTGACCAGACGGGCGGACGCTACTTCCCTCTCGGCGACGAGGCGCTCACTGCGATCGCAGCCGTGGAGATCCCCAAACTCCTCCCCAACAAGGGGGAGCGAATCGTCGTCGATCAACGGATCGACGAGGTCTGGGACCGGGGATGGGTCATGGGACTGCTCGTCGCCTTGCTGGGAGTCGAGTGGCTGACCCGTAAGCTTCTCAAGCTGGCCTAAGTCCGTTCTCTAACCCCTCACCTTTCACCCATGATCATCGGCCTCGGCACTGACATCATCGAAGTTCCCCGCATCGGCGAGATGATCGAGCGCCATGGGGAGCTGTTTCTTCAGCGGGTCTTTACCGAAGAAGAGATTCGCTACTGCCAGCAACGAAAGGCAGCCCTGCAGCACTACGCGGGACGCTGGGCGGCGAAAGAGGCCGTGATGAAAACGCTCGGCACCGGTTTCACCAAGGGAGTCGGCTGGACCGACATCGAGGTCATCTCGCAGCGGAGCGGCCAGCCCGTGATCCGCCTGGCCGGGACGACAGCAGAGATCGCCGCGAAAATGGGGATCGATCAGATTTTGATTACGATCTCGCACTGCCGGGCCTATGCGACCGCGACGGCGATCGCGGTTCAGCTTCGTCCCCGTGTCGGTTAGTCGGTCCGTTAGTCGGTCCCCATCTCAACTCAAGGAACCATGATGACAACACCCAGGCGGCATTTTCTGGGACAAGTCGGTGGGGCTTTGGCAGCAGCCGTGTGGGTTCCTTCACTCGTCGCAGCAGAGCCGAATGCCAAAATCAAGATCGGCCAGATCGGCGTCGCGCATGGACACGCGAACAAGCTCGGGGTCTATCGTGCGAGTCCCGATTACGAAGTGGTCGGCCTTTGTGAGCCGGACGAGGCCCTGCGAAAGTCGGTCGCAGACGAGACTTGGTGTCGCGGACTCCCTTGGCTGACCCGCGAGGAACTGCTCGCGACACCGGGGGTGCAGGCGGTCCTGGTCGAGTCGCAGATTCGGGATTCGCTGGGTCACGCGGAAGCCTGCCTCCTGGCTGGGAAGCATGTGCATCTCGACAAGCCGGCGGGTGAGTCGCTTCCGCAACTCAAGCGAGTGCTGGATGTGGCTGGCGAGCGGAAGTTGCTGGTCCAGATGGGTTATATGTTTCGGTACAACCCCGCTGTGGTGCTGCTGCGGGAATTCCTTGGCCAGGGATGGCTCGGCGAAGTGTTTGAAGTCCACGGCGTGATGAGCAAGGTCGTCACCCCCGCCGGTCGCAAAGCCCATGGACAATACCCCGGCGGGATGATGTTCGAGCTGGGCTGTCACGTCATCGACATCGTCGTCGATCTGCTGGGCCAGCCGGAAACGGTGACGCCGTTCAACCAACACGC
>JAYSVZ010000725.1:0-32323 GCA_043718305.1 Planctomycetota bacterium
GAGCGCAGCGGCGTGGGAGCGGCTCGCCGAGGTCGTGGCGAAACAGCCGGGGGCCCAGATTGTTCAACGCGATCCGGGCTACCTGCATGTCGAGTTTACCTCGCGACTGATGCGTTATGTCGACGATGTGGAGTTTCGCCTCGACAGTGAGCAGAGCCTGATTCAGGTCCGCTCAGCGTCACGCGTGGGGCGGTCCGATCTGGGAGCGAACCGCGAGCGGGTCGAAGCGATCCGAGTCGCCTTTGATCGCTAGAGCACTTTCGCGGAACGAAAGGCGACGATGAGACAGTGGATTGTCGAACGAGACTGACTGCGTCCAGATTCTCCCAACACTGGACGCTCCGTTGGCGTAACAGATCGCGTCCCGAGTCTCACTCTCAAAAGGTTCGTCGATGAAGTCACTGTTGTTACTCTTGGCCAGCGTGCTCACGCTCTCTGATGATTCGAATCGGGGAGCCTGCCTTCAATCGCTTCCGCCGGATGGAATATGGGTCGAGTACAACGTCACGATCACTGTGGCCGGGAAGGAGACCTTGGCCACTTGGAAGGCGCGTTCCGTCGGACAAACGACTCACGAGGGGCAGGCTTGCCGCTGGATCGAACTCCAGCAAGCCTCCGAATCGGTGCAGTTCCCGAATATGACGTGGCGGCTGTTGATCCCGGAGCGGGAGTTCGGCGAGGGAAAACATCCCCTTGGCCACGCGAAAAAATTCTGGCTCAAACGCGAGGGGCAAGACGCCGAAACCGTCACCAGCATCGAATCGGTCGACCCGATCTTCAATGCTCTGACTCGGGGCCCGATCCAGGATCTGGAGAAGGAATCCTCGAAAGAAAAGATCAGTTGGCAGAATGGTGATCTGGAATGCGAGGTCGTTGCTGGCGGAAACGATGTCAAATTCGACAACGGGTTGTCGCTGACGATCAAGCAACGGGTCTTTCGAAACACGGAGATCCCCTTCGGTTTCGCCGGGTTCCACGCGGAGATTCCGCTCCCGCCCGCCGAGGCCAAGCAGGTGATTCAGGTGCGGATGACCCTCAAGGACCACGGCAAAAACGCCGAGCCGCAGCACCCGCAGTTGGGGCTGTAAGGCGAGCGGCCAGAAGAGCCTCCCAGTAGGACGGCCTTTCCAGGCCGTCCCGAGCGAACGCGTAATTCACGAATGGCCGGACGGAGTGGGTCGTGAGGTTGGCCTTCGCTCCGGGACGGGCAGGAATGCCCGTCCTTCCTACACATCGTGTTCCTGCCTCCGAATCCCCATAAGAATGGCAACGGAAGCTGGATTTCAACGCCAAGGCGCAGAGTCGCGAAGGAAGAGGCAGGCATGATCCGAGGGTTGCTTCTCCGGGGATTACTTCACGGGCAGAAAACTCGTGAAGATCGAGGCTTTGTTGGGATGACTTAACTCTCGGCCCATCCCGGAGGGATGTGAGATATTAGCCGGTGGTTGAGCGCGGTTGAGCGCCAGCGACACCACCGGAAAACGCCCCCGAAGCGGGCCGCATCCTGGAGGGATGCCAGAATCTCGCAGCCTCGCGAACCGGCGTTCTGGCATCCCTTCAGGATGCAATCGATTGTTGTAGGGCACCGGTGGTGTCGCTGGCGCTCAACCACCGGCTAATTTCTGAGACCCCGACCGGGGTCGGCAAGCCACATTCGCACTCCATCGACGAGTGGCCGGAATTCGCGACTTCACCCTTCACCCTTCCCCCTTTGCGACTCTGCGCCTTGGCGTCTTTGCGTTGTCCACCTCCGAGTTGTGTCGAAGGGACGGGCAGGAATGCCCGTCCTACGGGGATCGTATTTCTGGCCGCTCGCCTCAGCGGTCTGGGACAGATCGAGACGCTTCTCGTGAAATCGCTGCTCGATAAGATTGTGGAGAAGCGTTTCGATTCGTTCTTCCAGTGACCTGATTGATGACCCCGACTGATCGTTCTCCTCAGATCGCACTCAAGGAGTGGGCGGTGGTTTGCCGCGCTTTGGCGGTGGGTGTGCAAACCGTGTTGTTGCGCAAGGGGGGCATCGCCGAACCGGACGGCGAATTCCGTTGCGAACACGCCTCGTTTTGGTTGTATCCCACCCGGTTTCATCAAGGACCGGAGTCTTTGACAGCAGCTGGAACTTCGCTATTGGAGGGGCTCATCATTCCGAGTCACCCCGGAGTCGTCCCGATCTCTCTGTTCGTCGAGGTCGGGGAGGTGCGGCGGGTGACCGAACTGGCCCAATTGACTCCCTACCTCGACCGCCAGATCCTGGCCCCGGAAGTGGTGAGCCAGCGATTTCATTACAAACGTTCTGAGCTGTTCGTGATTGAAATCGAGCAGATCACGATCGTGAATCCATTTGAGGTCGAAGAGACTCCCGCGATGGCCGGGTGCCATAGTTGGGTCGAGCTCCCGGACTTCATGGGGCTTTAGAGCCTTCAGCCAGCACCCTCTGGCTCCCCCCGGGAGAGAGACTGGGGGGAGCGTGGCGAGACGACTCCCGAATTGACTCCGGCGGATGGCCGAATGCGGCAACTGAAGACCAATGGCGAAAGCGCTCTATCTCGACTCGAGCGCACCAACTAGGTACGCCCGACCCGCCGCCAACGCTTCCTCCAGCTTCTCCGGCATGCGGCCCCCGGCTTCGGCCATGTCGGGCTTGCCGCCGCCGCCGCCGCCGGCGATGGCGGCGGCGGCTTTGACGCAGTCTCCGGCTTTGGCTTTCTTGATCTGGTCCTTGCTGACAGCGGCGATGAAGGCCACCTTGTCTTCGATCACAGCTCCGAGCAGCACAGCCACGGTCCCACCGTTCGCGATCAGATCGTTGGCGTAGAGTCGCAGTTGATCGCGGTCGACTTTCTCTAGCTTCTGGCAGATCAGCTTGGAGCCACCAATGGTTTCGGCACTGGCCAGAAGCTTCGCCGCGTTCTGGGCGACGGCGGCCTTACTGTAGATCGCGATCTCTTGCTTGAGGGCGCGGATCTCATCTTGCATCGCGGTGACACGGCCTGGGATCTCGCGCTGTGGAGACTTGAGGGCGGCACCGAGTTGCTTGAGTAAGGTGTCCTGCTCGCGAACGCTGTCGATGGCCTTCTCGCCGGTCAGAGCGGTGATCCGGCGGACCCCGGCGGAGATCGGTTCTTCGGCGATGACGCGGCACAGGCCGACTTGTCCCGTGCTGGCCAAGTGGATGCCGCCGCAGAGTTCTTTACTGAAGTCGCCCATCGAGACCATACGGACGATGTCCGGGTACTTCTCGCCGAACAGGGCCATCGCACCGGACGCTTTGGCCTCTTCAATCTTCATGAAGTGGATCGAGACCGCAGCCCCTTCGACGATCTTTTCGTGGATGATCTTCTCGACTTGGAGTAACTCGTCGGGCGTCATCGCCGAGCCGTGTGAGAAGTCGAATCGCAGTTGATCGTTGTCGACCTTTGACCCACGCTGCGTGGCGTGGTGGCCGATGACTTGATGCAGTGCGTGATGCAGGATGTGCGTCGCCGAGTGAGCGCGGCGGATGCCCGCGCGGCGTACCGGATCAACGGCGGCTTTGATGGTGTCGCCGACCTTGATTGAGCCGGACTTTAGTGTGCCCGTATGCACGAGCAGTCCCGCATGCTTCTGGCAATCAGAGACTTCGAACTGGCCCTGTCCGCTCAGCAAGCCGCTGTCGCCGACTTGTCCGCCCGACTCTCCGTAAAAGGGGGACTGGTCGAGGATGACTTGAGCGGTGACGCCGAATTGGTGGAGTTCGGTCACGAGTTCGAGCGATCCATCGTGGACTTCCAGAATGCCCACCACTCGGGCAGTCGACTCGGTGGCCTCGTAAGCGAGGAACTTCGTGTCGCCGACTTCCTGCTGAATCTTGTCCAGCGGTCCCGCGGACATCACACCCCACGACCCCTGGCCGCTCTTTTCCTTGTGCGATAGCTCGGCTTCCCGGAAGCCGATGTTGTCGACCGTCAGACCGCGATCCGTCGCAAGAGCTGAGGTCAGGTCGAAGACGAACCCATCGGTCTGGTGCAGGTCAAACACCGCCTCGCCGGGCAGCACCGAACCTCCATCCTGGCGGACCTTCTCGACGAGCTTGTCGAACTTCGATAGCCCGCGATCGATCGTGGCCAGGAACGTCGACTCTTCATCGCGGATCGTGTTCACCACGCTCCGCTCGGTCTGCGTGATGTCGGGGTACGGGCCTTTCATGAGGTTGATGACCGTCGGCACCAGCGTGTGCAGGAACGGCTCCTGCTTCCCGAGTAGATACCCTTCGAGCAACGCCCGCCGCAGCAGCAGCCGAATAATGTACTCGGCCCCATTGGCCCCGGGAGCGACCCCTTCGTGGATCGCGAACGCACAGGCCCGCACGTGGTCGGCGATGCGGCGCATCGCGCGGCCCGACTGGCCCGCGTACTCGTACGTCACGCCGACCGCATCACCCGCCGCGATACAGAGCGGCTTGAGGGAGTCGATCTCGAAGTTGCTCAAGACCCCCTGCATCACGCTGGCTGTGCGCTCGAGTCCCATCCCCGTGTCGATGTTCTTCTTCGGCAGCGGATGCAGATTGTTCGGCGGACCACCGACGCGGTTGTACTGCGTGAAGACCAGGTTCCAGATCTCGACTGGCTCTTTGGCTCCGGGGGTCAGGTAGTAGATCTCGCTGCACGGACCGCACACGCCGTCCGGTCCCTGCGAGGGAGCCGACGCGGGCCAGAAGTTCTCGGCTTCATCGAGCCGCGAAATCCGGCTCGGGTCGAGGCCGATCTCCTTGTTCCAGATGCCAAACGCCTCGTCATCATCCAGGTACACCGTCACTGTCAGCCGGTCTTTCTCCAGCCCCAGCCACTGCTTCGAGGTCAGGAACTCCCACGCCCAGTGGATCGCCTCCTTCTTGAAGTACCCGCCAAACGAGAAGTTCCCGAGCATCTCAAAGAACGTGTGGTGCCGAGTCGTGACCCCGACGTTCCCGATGTCGCCGGTGCGGACACACTTCTGGCACGTCGTGGCCGCCGTGAAGTCGATCGGCCCGATGCCGAGGAACTGGTTCTTGAACTGGTTCATCCCCGCCGGAGTGAACAGCACGGTCTTATCCGCGCGCGGCACCAGCACATCGCTCGGACGGCGGACGCACCCCTTCGACTGAAAGAACGAGAGGTACTTTTCGCGGAGTTCGTCGGTTTTCATCGGATCGGACACACGGAGGCTGCGGATGGTGAAGGGGGATTCTAGGGAGGAAGCCGGGCGGGCTGAAGGGAGAATGCTTCCCCGAACACGCGGTGTCATGCGGCCCAGTTCCATTGCAAGAGACAGACGAGGAGGCATGAGGTTCTGTGACAATGGCCACACACCTAAATCCCAGCGGAATGCGGAGTCACCTCGGTTCCGCTAGAATCTCGCCAGCCGATCGCCGTCCCTGACCTTTTTCTAAAGTCTCCCTTGACCGATTCCCCGTCCGACAAGCCGTCTCGCCGATCACGTTATCGCGGAACGCATCCCCGTCAATTCGGGGAGAAGTACAAAGAACTGCAGCCCGAGCGGTACGTGGAAGATGTCGCCAAGGTACTCGCCAGCGGCAAGACTCCCGCCGGGTCGCATCGGTCGATCATGGTTCGAGAGATTCTGGATGCCCTTCGTCCACGGGGTGGGGATATCGCTGTTGACTGCACGCTGGGATACGGCGGGCACTCGCGCGAGTTGCTGAAGAAGGTGCAACCCGGCGGGCGGTTGATCGCCCTGGACAATGACCCTCTGGAACTCCCGAAGAGTGAGGAGCGGTTACGGGCCTTGGGCTTTCCGGCGGAATCGCTGGTCGTGGTGCGGACGAATTTTGCCGGAGTGTCGCGAACCTTGGCCGAGCATGCGCCCGAAGGGGTCGACATGCTACTGGCCGACTTGGGCCTCTCATCAATGCAGATCGACGACCCGTCGCGCGGCTTCTCCTATAAACAGGATGGCCCGCTCGATATGCGGATGAACCCGCAACGCGGACACTCCGCAGCCGAGTGGCTCGACCAAATCGCCGTCGATGAACTGGCCCGGACGCTCTTTGACAATGCCGACGAGCCGCAGGCAGCCTACCTGGCCGAAAAGATTCTGGAGACTCAGTCGCGAAAGCCACTGAAGACGACGCAGGCGTTGACCGAAGTGATCCGCCGGGCGATGCCACGCGCGATGGAAGAGGCGATCAAAGAGACGCTGCAGCGAGTCTTTCAGGCGATCCGCATTGCGGTCAACGACGAGTTCGGCGTGCTGGATGCCTTGCTGCGGCAGATCCCGCAATGCGTCAAACCGGAGGGACGGATCGCAATCCTGACGTTCCACTCAGGCGAGGACCGCCGCGTGAAGCTGGCCTTCAAGCAGGGGTTGGCCACGGGAGTCTATTCGAAGATCGCCGAAGACGTGATCCGGGCCTCGTTCGACGAGCAACGGTCCAACCCCCGCTCGAGCCCGGCCAAGTTACGCTGGGCGATCCGGGGATAGTCTAAAGAAACCCGGAGTGGGGAACACTAGAGCATTTTCAGAAGTGGTCTTCAGTGAGAATTCGCCCTCAACCCAGAGTGGGGAACACTAATCTTCACTGATCTTCACGAATCCCGAAGAGCTTTACGATTGAGCAGCAGCTCAAAAACCGGCTCCGGATGAGTGTTGATCAGCGTGGAGTTAGTGTTCCAAATCAGCAACTGAAGACCAGTTCGGAAACTGCTCTAAGGCCCACTGATCTTCACTAATCCAGAAGAGCCTTACGATTGAGCAGCACCTCAAACACGGCTCCGGATGAGTGTTGATCAGCGTGGAGTTAGTGTTTCAAATTTACGACCAATTCCGAAACTGCTCTAAATCTTCCGCCCCGTCCGATACCGGCCCCCTTCGGGGATGGGCGCGGATGGAGCGGGCGAGGAGTTAGTACGAACCCAGGTTGGCATCGGGATCTCGGGGAGCGAGATCCCGCCGGGGCGGCTGCCGGAGTTCGATCCGCGGCGCTGGATGCTCCGTTCGACTCCGTGCCGGAGCGCAGCTCCGACGACTTGGAGCATGGCATCGGCCAGCACGTGCGTCATGGGATGCGAGAGAACGTTCATCACGGCGTTCTCGCTCTCGGTCCGCACGAACTGTTGACGTTCCTTGAGTTCATTCCAGAGGGCATCGCGCGAGAGAATCCCTTGCTGATAGCGACTCAGGAGTTGCTCGATATCGAGACCGTCAGCAAACCGAGATTGGTCCGTGTTAAAGTTCGCTTGTTCGAACCGTCGTTGGATGAACTCCAGACCTCGCGATGACTCCAGCGTCGTTGCCGACTGCTGCGAAGCCGCAACGAGTTCCGGTCGTAAACGCTCAATCTCCCGCGTCAGAAAGGCAATCCGCGACACGATCTCATCATCGCGCGGATCGGCAGTGCGGGCTGCCTGCTGTTCGAGGACCGCGGTTTGCGTGTCCGTCAAGAAGGCTTGATACCGGGCGAGGGCCTCTTGATAGAACCGGCAATCGGCCTGCCCGATGGCGGTCAGTTCAGAATTGGCTTTCGCGACGAGTTGTCGCTGCTCTGTCTGCTTCTGGGTGAGGCGATCCAACTCCTGGCGGCTGATGGTTAACTCGCCTTGAGCTTGGGTCAGACCGACTTCATCGGCCATCTGGTCATTGATCGCCTCGACAGCACTCATGCGTTCATGGAACTTAGAACGGCGAAGAGCGAGTTCCGCCTGCATGAGGGCGGGGGTCTTTTTGAGGAACTCGTACCCCTGCTTGGCCCGCGGATAGCCGATCAGGTTCGCCACCCACCGATCCATGCGTCGCGTCCAGCCGCGATCGGCATACCCCTCCGTCAGAAACCCACGCCGATGAAGATACATGAACAGCGCACTGCGTTCATAAGCGGGAAGCTTCTCTTGAGCATTCGCCTCGACATCCGCGACTCGCCGTTCATCGTGTTGCAGGTCCGCTTCGGCTGCGATGGCCTCGCGTGACAAGGTGGGGAACTCAGCGTGGGCCTGCAACCGGCGCGAGACCTCCGCCTCGAGTTCCGCTTGAACGCCAGCCCGGCGTTTGATTTCGGCCTCAGTGGTCGCGATCTGCTGAGCGACTTGCTGGTCCGCTGCGACAAGACGCGCGATGCGGCCCTCGACTTCGGCGATGGTCCGGTCTTTCCGCTCCGCAATCTGAAGTAAGTCCCGTTGGATTTCAGAAAACGTCGACTGGATCGTCTCGCGCCGTAAGTCTGGCAAGGAGTGCCGGGCCAGATCGATGAGGGCCGCTCCGCGCTGCGAGACGAGTTCTTTAATCTCAGACTGACAGGACCGCTCGGCCTGCTCCGTCCGGTTCGCCGCCTCGCGAACCTCTTCGACGGTCTGCCGAATCCGCTGAAACAACTGGAGTCCCGAAGTCGGCATCAGCGATCCCCTGGGCGGCAGTTGGAGTCCAGGCTTTAGCCTGTCCGTGGAAAGTTCCCGTAGCCTGAACCCCTAGGTCCGGGCGAAACGGACCTGGGGGCCGTTCTACACACCAGGCAATCGTGGTCCCGTTTCCTTCTTCCGCCCCAACGGGGCACCCACAAATCAGACTGGGGCAGAGCGACCAGCGGGAGCGCCGCCCCAGGTTCCAGAGTTGTAGATTCGGCCTTAGCCCTGAAGGGGCGAAACAGAAATCGAGCTGGACCACCCGATGTGCCGCCCTTTCAGGGCTTGCCGAACCAGCGGACTCGATCCCCAGGGCGTGGCCCTGGGCTGGTTTGTCGGTGCCCCTTCGGGGCGGAAGAACGGAGCATGCATGCGATGGGGGCAAGTGCCGCTCGCAATCTGGCTTTGGTGATGGGCGACTTCCGCAGTGGCGGACTCGCCTGTCCGGAGCAGCCTAAAAGCGCCTCAAGGCTGGACTCCTACCCCGAGACTACTTTCGGTTCCGGGCCTCAGAGCGTTTCATCGTCAGTTGCCGGAGACCCAGGATCACTCCGCCAACTAGCAGTGCGATCAGCATGACCGGCAGCAGATGAACCGGCTCGGCGGCATGCAGCGGACTCGACGGATCGGTCTCGCCATGACCCGGATGAGCCCCCGCTGCCGAGGCTCCCACCGCGAGAGCGAATGCCCCACCAAACTGCCGAATTGTTCGTCCCATGCTGCACACCTTCTCAGAACCACGTGATCTGAGCAGCGTATCATAGAGTGCGGCCCAGTCCAACATGTCGGTCTGCGCCAAAACTCGAAATTCGAGAAGGATACGGGCTACCGAATCGAGACTTCCACGTGCGTTCCGACCGGAACTTCTGGCCAAAGAACGCCGGTCTGTTCCACATGCACGAGAATCAGACTCTCGTGTCCGTGTGAATTGTTGTCGGTCGGGATCGCTTGCGGTGCGATTCGCTCGATCCGGCCAGTTCGGCGGGCTCCCCCGGGGAAGTGGACAGTGACCGCTTGATCGACCGCAAACCCTGAAATCCGCGAGGAAGGGATCTCGACCCGCAGGTGCCGCCGTGCATCGTCCAGCAATTCCACGATCGTCTGACCGGGCGTCACATGGTCGCCGACCTGGATGCGATAGACGCCGACCTTGCCGACCGCCAATGACGAAATCGTCAGGCCAGCCCGCGTCCCCTCGACACGTTCCAACTGAGCCTTCGCCCGAGCCACGCCAGCCTCGGCCGCATCGACTCCCGACTTACGACGGACTGTTGCGGGCAGCGAGGTCTTGGCCGTCTCCAGGCGATTCAGTTGTTGTTCACAGATTTCGACCTGCGCCCCGGAGACATCGGCAGCGTTGGCCATCGTTTCCATTTTCAGAGCGGTCGTCATCCGCTCAATTTCGGGAACACCGCCCTCGACGATGAATGCCTTAAACATGGCGTCGCCGTCCTTCAACGACGCCGTTTGATTGAGAGCCAGCACATCGGCCAGCATGCTCTTCTCAAGTTCATAGTCGTATTTCTCTTTGAGATAGCTGGCCGACCGCAACTGGTAGTCGACGATCTTCTGATCGAGTTCCGCCAGCCGCCATTGCAGATCGAGTTCCGCCTCAGCCAGGCACTGTTGATGCCCCACTTCGGCTTGGGCGATTTCGTCCTGGAGCGCCCCAATCTCCGTTTCCAGAGCTTCATCAGACAAGGTCGCCAGCGAATCGCCGATCGTGACGCGGTGCCCTTCGGGCTGAGCAATGGCTGTGATCCGCCCTGCTCGATCGGCGATAATGGGCGTCGTATGGGCTTCCAGATATCCGTCGAAACGATCCTGACCGTGTCGCTCATACCACACCGCGACTCCGATCCCCGCCACAAGTGCAGCCAGGCAGACAAACATGGTCCGAATCGGATGTGGCGTCTGGGGGGCTTCTGGACTGACCGGAAATTCGGGTGGTGTCATGGGAGCCGACATGCGGAGTGTGCCTTGACGGTCGCGGGCGGCAGAATTGGCTGATCCCATGCCGGGGCGGAATCCCGAGTGAGAAGAGCGTCCCCTTCGAATCGGTCCCCACTGCCGGAAGAGTCGACGGAAGACTGAACTCCCGCATGTTTTCCCTCGACCGCTTGACCGACACCCGCTCGGGGAAGGCAAGACCGGAAAGGTCTCTGGAATCGTTAAGGTTTCCCAGCTCTTGAGCCCGCTTGAAAACGGTGGCGCGGGCCGGGGGAGAATCTGGGTAAAAATGGTAGCGCACAGGCGTGCCGGAGCGTCTCATCCTGGCCGTTCGGGACACAACAAAGGGACACCCTCCAGAGAAGAGCCTCGGGACGCACAAGATTCGCTGTCGATGACCGGAACCGTGCCGACCCGTCAGGCGACCAATCGCTGTCGATTGGATGGTCCGCTGGGAAGCGATCCGGGGTGAGGTTAGAATCGGACGCTTGGACTTGGTCGTAATGCCCCGCATCACCGACCAAGGCGGCGACCCGTCTTTGGACCGACTCTCATGGAATCCGCGCTTGTTAGCGTCAAGGTGGCGATCTCTCCGGCGGAGAAGTACCGCGAGTACCTCGGCACGAAGGGACTGCGGCTGACGCGTGAGCAGAGCATCATCGTGGAAGAGGTCTTCGCCTCGCATGAGCATTTTGACGCCGAGCAACTGATTGCTCGGCTGGGGCAGGCGGACAAAGGCCGCCGCGTCAGCCGCTCGTCGATCTATCGCTCGCTGGCGAAGCTCGAAGAGGCGGGGCTCATTCGGAAGGTCGCCCGGCAGGAGGACCGCGATGTCTACGAGCATGATTACGGCTATCCGCAGCATGACCACCTGATCTGTCGCAAGTGCGCCAAGCTGATCGAGTTTCACCAAGCATCGCTGGCAGAGGCCCTCGCCAAAGTGGCGGATGCCCACGGGTTCCGGATGGAGGCCCACCGCCTCGAAGTGTCAGGACTGTGCAAGGAGTGTTGCCGACCACCGGTCAGTCGACCGAAGAAGATGAATCTGTTATAGGTCCGAACACCGTGATTCGCCAAAGGATGCAGTCTCATGCCGATCGATGTCACCTGTTCCAAGTGCGGCGAGGAATACCGGCTCAAGGACACTTTGGCGGGAAAAACAGTCCGCTGCAAATCGTGTCAAGCGACGCTCTCAGTGCCTGACAGTCAGTTCATGGATGACATTGATGAATATGAAGTGGTGGATGACGATGACGATTCCGTCGTGGCCCGACCCGGAAAAGGGAAACGGTCGAAGTCGTCCGTGAAGGTCAAATCGGGCAAGAAGTCGCAATCGTCGTCGTCCGATTCCGGGGACGTGATGAAGTGGGTGGCGGGATGTCTGATCGCGGGAGCGGTGTGCTTCTTGCTGATGTGTGCCGGGATCGGGTTCTTCGTAAAACGGGCTGCGAAGGACTTCGGACAACAACTCGACGTGATGATTCAGGAGGAGGAGCAGCGCGCCCGTGAGGTAATCGCGGGCCGGGCGAATCTCGTGATCCCACCCGCAGGCCCCGCCCAGGCCGTTTACCCGATTGATCAGTATCTCGTGCCGACCTTTCCCGAAATGGGTCCCGCCGCGCTGACGGTCGGCAATGGCGTCACGGTGCATTTGGTCCAACTCTTTTCAGCCGACAAACCGCAACAGCCCGCGCACTCCATGACGATGCGGATTTATATGCCACCCGGAGAATCTGCACCGGGCTCTCGTCCGCTGGTGATCGTCGCTCCGGCGGGATCGACGCTCATTGCCGGGAACAGCGTGGACGGGTTGGAGTACCATGACGAGACGCTCCCCTACGCCGCGGCGGGAGCAGTGGTCATCATGTTTTCGCTCGATGGCCCGATGAATGAAGAGGACGAAGAGGAGAGTTCCTACGGACTGGCTTACCAACAGTTCCGCGATGCCGGGGCGGGGACGCTCAATGCCAAGGTGACCCTCGATTACGCCCTGGCAAAGATTCCATCCGTCGACCCGAAACGGATCACGATCGCCGGACATAGCTCCGCCGGAACACTCTCGTTGCTCTACGCAGCGCACGAGCCGCGACTGGCTGCGGCAGTGGCCTACTGCCCGTGCGTCGATGTGGAGACGCGAGTCGAATGGGCCATCGATGAATTTGGCGATGGGGACTTGTTCAAAGGGTTAAAGGAGTTCACTCAGAAGTCTTCTCCGATGACGCACACCGACAAGGTGAAATGCCCGGTGTTCCTGTTCCACGCCATTGACGACTCAAACACACCGTACGCCGATACGATGAAGTACCATGAACGGCTTAAAGCCGCTGGCAAGGACTCCACGATGTCCGAGCCCCCCGCCCACGGAGACCATTACCAGCCGATGATCGACGAGGGAATTCCGCGGGCGATCCAGTGGATGAAGGAACGAGGCTTGTTGTAGGCCAGCGGTCTCACCGAGGCGCTGGGAACTCCATGACCGATGACAACAACTATGCGAACAACCGATCCAGCGGATCGCCAATCGCCATCCGGTGGGGTCTTCCGGTCGGGTCGAGAATATCGGTGTGCGGATCGATTCCGAAGCGGTGATAGATGGTAGCTGCCAAGTCACCCGGCGTCACCGGATCGGTGTCGGGGTAGGCCCCTCGGGAGTCACTCGAGCCGTAGACGGTCCCGCCGCGAATTCCGCCGCCCGCGAGCAGGACGCTGTAGCAGTTTGGCCAGTGGTCGCGGCCTCCACTTCCATTGATGACGGGGGTCCGACCGAACTCGCCCATCGCGATAATGAGCGTCGAGTCAAGTAGGCCTCGCTGCTCGAGATCGTCCATCAGGGCTGAGACTCCCCGATCAAACGGCGGGAGCAGGTGTGACTTGAGTTGCTGGAAACATTGCGCGTGCGCGTCCCAGTTTTGGCCCTGCTGTCGATAATCATAGACCGTGACGAAGGGGACGCCCGCCTCGACGAGTCGGCGAGCCAGCAAAAGATTCTGCCCGCGCATCTCATGGGCGTACCCCACATCGCTGGCCGCTCCCGAACCCCAACCGTAGCGCTCCCGCGTCTCGGGCGGCTCTTGCGTGATGTCGAGGGCGCGGTGAATCTTCTCCGACTCCAGCAGCCGGTAAGCCCGGTCATAATAGGTGTCGAGGCTCCCTTGAACTGTCAGCACTTGATCGAGCGACTTCAGGAGCCGACTGCGGTCGCTCAGCCGGGTCTTCCCCAGGTCGGGAGCGGGAAGCAGCGATTCGACCTGATATCGTCGACCGGGAAGGTCGACCTCGATCCGCAGGGGATCAACAGCCTGACCGAGAATGCCACCCCCTTGAGCGGGTGTCGGCACGACGTTGTGAAACACAAACGGGAGCGACGCCGACCGAACCTCGCCATCGGTCGGCTGGGGTGGGCGATACTTCGCGACGACGCTTCCATGGCACGGATAAAACTGCGGCAAGGGGGCAAAGAGTTCCCGGTCCGGGCCATCGAGCGGTCGCCCCGTCAAGGCATGAATCGACGCCGCATCGTGCAGCGTGGCCCGGTGCGTCATACTTCGAATGAGGGCGATCTTGTCCATCCGTTGGGCGAGCAACGGCAAGTGCTCACCGATCCGGACCCCCGGGGCGGCTGTCGCAATCGATTGAAACTCGCCGCGAATTTCCGGCGGGGCTTCGGGCTTGAGATCGAACGTGTCGAGGTGGCTCGGCCCTCCATATTGAAACAGCAGGATGCACGCCCGGATCGGCGAACGCTTGGCGACCGGCCCCGCAGCGCGGGCCACGCCGGACCCCCAACCGCCAGCCAGCAAACCCAGCGATCCGATTCGCAGAAAGCCTCGTCGATCAATGAACGGGAGAGCCAGTCTTTGCATCAAGGCCCTCCCTCGAATTCCTGCCCAGCCACTCATCGGCTGGCGCTGATTCGTTTGTACCTTCCCGGGAGGGAGGGAGCAAGAGGATCACGACGGAATCTGTTGGGGCCGACTGAACCGTTATGTAGCAGTCAGCGGCGGAGCTATTCGTGGTCGGCGATTTTGACCACGGCGAGCTTCATCGAGCCGCGTGGCAGTTTGACTTCGACCTGGTCCCCTTCTTTCTTACCCATGAGGGCCTTCGCGATGGGGCTGGTGGTCAGGATTTTCATGACTGGGCCGTCATAGTTTTCCTCGCCCGGACCGACGAACTCGTACATTTCCTCTTCGTTCATAGCGAGGTCTTTGACCGTCACGGTGGAACCGAACGTCACGACCCCCTTGGGCATTTCGGCCTTCTCGACGATGTAGCAACCGGCCAGCAAGGTCTTTATTTGAGCGATCCGGGCTGCCATCCGCCCCTGCTCCTCGCGCTGGCCGTGATATTCGGCATTCTCGCGCAAGTCGCCCTCAGCCCGGGCCTCGGCGATCCGCTCGGCGATGGCGGGCATCTCGACATCTTCCAGTTTTCGCAACTCTTCGCGTCGCTTGTCGAATCCCTCGCGGGTGATCGGTTGACGGTCCATGACGGCGGTCCTGCGTGGTGGTCAAACTTCGCGTTGAAAAAACGCGAACACGGGACGCGGACCTCGCCGCGACCCGTGTCATACCGGAATTGTTATCGGACTCGGGTGGGGTTGTCTACATGGAAACAGCAATTTCGCCGTCCCGAGCCCGGGGACACCCCTCCAGAAAACCGACCAATGCGGACAATCGGGCGTTCAGGACATGGTCCAAAACAACTTCCCGATTTCACCAGTGGAAGTCAACCAGAGGCCCGAAGCGGCGGGCTTCCAAGGTGCGAAAACCACAGAATTCATCTCGCAATCACATTGTGCCGGACGATTGACCTCAGCTCTTCATGAAGCCTGAGATGTCAATTTCAAGAGCAGAATATTGAACCACGGAATACACGGAACACACGGAAAAAAAAGGAAATCAAGCGTCATCCGAACGTCTGACCGAGGGATGAATGTCTGTTTCTGGGGGATGTGGCAAGCGGAAAGTGGCTGCACTATGAACGATTTCCTCCCGGTTCTGTTCCGTGTATTCCGTGTGTTCCGTGGTTCCTTCTCTGCCTTTGAAACTGGGATAAACACTGGGAATCTGTGGTCTGTCCACACCTTGAAAGCCCTGACCAGAAGGGGTCATGCCCTCGCGTGACCCTTCGTCCATTCGAGGTTCGTCTCCGCGCGGCGATGGGTGGTTGATGGCTGATCGCTTCCTTCTTGTTGCGGCTGGGCCTTTCCTGTGGTCTTCTGTTCAAAGTCATATCGGGAAGTGGTTTTGAGCCAGCTCCTTACACGAACTCCTGAGTCGTCGGTTTGATCACCAGTTCCGCCACATGCGCCCGTGGCGGAAGCTGGGCGATGGCGACGAGGATCGAGGCGATGTCCTCGGGCTGAAGGATTTTCGCGCGGTGTTCGGCACTGACGGGAACCGGGCGGGCGTCGAGGATCGGAGTCTCGACTTCACCGGGGTAGACGTTGGTGATCCGGATGCCGCTATTCTTCTCTTCGATGGCAACGGTCGTCCCGAGGGCGGTCATGGCGAACTTGGAAGCACTGTATGCCACCCCGCCCAACACGCTCGCACGAATCCCCGCGACCGATGAGACGTTGATGATCAGCCCGTCGTTTCGCGACCGCATCTGTGGCAGTACGTAGTGCATCGCGTTGAAGGCCCCGGTCGCGTTCACCTGGATCAGCTTGTCCCAGTCCGCCGGGTCGAGATCGCGCATCGACCGCTTCGGAATATTGATCCCGGCGCAGTTGATCATGATGTCGATCCGCCCCAGCGTCTTCGTGGCCCACTCAATCAACTCTTGAGCCTGCTCGCGGATTGACACGTCCCCGGCATGGCACAAGATCGCGGGGGAGCCAACGAACTTCGCAGCGGTTGCCTGTAACTTGTCGAGTCGCCGCCCGGAGATGGCCACGGTTGAACCGGCCTGCGCGAACGCGAGGGCACACCCGGCTCCAATGCCGGTTCCGCCGCCGATGATGAGGGTCGTTTTGCCTGCCAGTCCCATGCTGCGCTCTCCCGGGGTCTCGTTGAGTTCTGCCGACGCAGTCTACGGGCCAGGGATAGCCCTTTGGCAAGTGTACAGAAAACGAAAAAACCGACTGTCCCGTTCGGAACGGTCGGTTGTCGCACAGCACTCACACCGGAGATCGAAGAGAGCAAACCCTCTCGATCCACTAGTTCTTCGGAGCTTCGTTGGTCGCGCGGTCGCAAGCGATATCGCACTGATTGCCATCGCAATCGTCCTGCGTATCGCCGAAGTCCGAGCCGTAGTTCACGGCGTGGATCGAGCCACTCGCATCACACTTCGAGAATCCGCTGAAGCTGTAGGCCTGATTCAGTTCCCCAATGGCGTCACCAACGTCATTGAGTTCGCTGACCACAGCGTGCTGCACTTCACTCAGACCGACGATCAGGCCGATCACGAGAATGGTCGCGACGAGGACCATTCCGCCGAGATCACGAAGCCGTGATCATCATTTCAACAGAGCCTTCATCATTGTTTCATCTCCCTGCGCAATCTTTGACACCATGTCTGCTGGGGTCACATTGTTGAGCACAATGCTGGAACGGGATGGTTCCACCAGGACAGACATTCATCCGGAAGCCAATCTCGCGGGGTAGACGTTGCGGGGGAGATGAGGGGCTCCGCGTGGCTGTGCATGACTAAGGCATTCGCTGTGCTGCACGTCGATGAATTACCGCTCTGTTTGGTTTAACTGGCTTCTATCGACGGAGAACCCCACGGAAGGCCGGGTTTGTCAGGAAGTCGGAACCGGACTTAACACCAAGTTGTTCAGATTAATTGACACCCACACCGGTGGCGACATCGGACGGATCGCCCGATCAGCACGGCGATCGCCGGGACAATCGGGGCGCGCATGCGGGTGTCGGTCCAGTAGACCAGATGCACTACAAAGAACCCCGCGATCAGAGCGACCGGCAGCCAGAGTTCCTGCCATGCGCGGGCTCGCACGAAGCGGACAACGGCAGCCAGGGCCAAGAGCCACACGCCCGCGTAATAGATTCCGACCACCCATCCCAGGTGACGCGAGGCGTCCGTTTGTGGCCCGGGAGTCATCGACCAGAACGCCCCCGCCCGGTACAACGCAGCCCGCGCGAAGCCGCCCGGATGATCGCCGATGAAGGCTTTCGCCTTGGCCGATTGCCAGTCGTCCTGGGCGATCTCGCCCTGAATATTGGCCGCGACCATTTCCCGATTCGTCTCCGCTTGCCAGCGATCGAGGCTCACCCCGTCCCAAGCAGCGGCCCCGCTTTCAACGACCTCGGAATAGAATACGGGATTGTTGGCCAGCCAAAGCGTATACCCGCCGTGTGTCGTGGTGGCGATCGGGTGGCCGAAAACCAGGGTATTGCGAATGATCCAGGGTGAGAGGACCAAGGCCGTCCCGGCGATCACCCCCACAAAGTATTGAGCCATGGCTCGCCAGCGAACTGGCGGCGGGGTTGCGTTCGCACCCGAAGCGTCTATTGCTATCGGGAGAGCCCCTCCCCGGAAAGCCACCCATCCTTCAATGATCGACTTTCCGGACAACCACAACCCCAGCGGAACCAGATAAGTCGGACGCGCCAAAGCACACAACCCCCAGAGCGCTCCAATCAGGATTGCCCTGCGGCGTGATGTCACCAAGGGGGCAGCACAGGGAGCCGATGTAAGCACACACAACAGCCCGGCTGTGAGGGCGGCACAGAGGGTCTCCGTCATGGGCTGGGCAGTGTAGGTCACCAGCAAGGGGTCCACCGCAACCAGGCCGGTCGCCAGTAAGCCACCTCGTGACAGAGTTGCCCCGTGAAGCGACTGGTGATCTACGCTTCTCGCCACGGCGTAGATCATTAACAACGACAGCCCCAGATGCAGTCCGGCCATCGGCAGCCAGTGATATCGACCGTCGGGCGACAGCGGGAGAGCGGAAAGCAGCAGCGGATAGAGTGGAGGCCGAAAGGCGGTGGGACTCCCTAGCCCGGGAGTGGCATAACCATGCCCGGCCTGAATTTCACGGGCAATCCCGAGATAGAGATCCCGATCAGTGGTCAGCGACTGCGGAACGGCCACCATGACGATCAAACGCAGTAACAACCCGACGGCGATGACCAAAATCAGCGCCAAGTCTTTTCGCAGCCGACTCCGGAGCGGCATGAACGAACTCCGGGGAATGAGGGGCTGATCAGGTCTGGTCGGTCGATGAGACTACCCTTCAAAGGCTCTTGCTTCAACAAACAACCATTTTAGGCAGTGAATTGACCGCAACAGAAGACACTCCGCGCCGAAGCCGACAGGGCCAGTTCCTCTTAGTCCCGGCAGGGACACCCGACAATAGCCCACCGATTCATCGGTGGGGCCACGAGCCTCTCGCGAACAACAGCCCCGTCAGGGGCGACAGATACTCGTCGTGAGACCCAACGCCGACGGCTCGCCACGGCGGCTTTCGCAGGCGTCTGCCGTCCCTGACGGGACTTGTCGGTCTGTCTGAAACAATCTCCCACCGTTGAAACGGTGGGCTATTTTCGGGTGTCCCTCGCGGGACAAGGAGGGGGCTTTCGTAGGCCATGCTCACACCAGGAAGCCCTGACCCTATCGGCTTCAGCGCGGAGTGACCGACAGGGTCTCGACTCCTAGCCCAGGGTTGCCCGCACGGCGGGAAACCCCGGCTGGCCTCCCCTCTCCCTCGAGGAGATCCCGAAAGTCGACGTGTGTTGAACTGTTGTTTTCGACTCCTATTACATAGGCTTTGCGGCGAGTGCCGCATTTCCTCTGCGGAACAACAAGGCACGATTCTCTTCGACCAAGTGGATGGGTCATGGAACAGTCATCTCTTCCCGCGAATCGATATCGGACCACCCCCGAGGAGACTTCCGGAATGCCGGGAGGGATTCCGTACATCGTCGGCAACGAAGCTGCCGAGCGGTTCAGCTATTACGGAATGTTGGCGATCCTTTACGCCTTCATGACCAAGTACCTCACGGACGCCAACGGGGCGAAAGCCCTCATGTCAGAGGAGGACGCTACGGCATGGGTCCACATGTTCAAGGCTGCGAATTACTTCTTCCCGATCCTCGGGGCGATCGTGGCCGATGTGTTCTTCGGCAAGTACTTGACGATCATGTCTCTGTCGATGGTCTACTGTGCCGGGCATCTGGTGATGGCATTTCTTGATGCACACACCGGAATCGACCCGAAAGTCTTGCTTGGCAGCGGCCTGTTTCTGATTGCATTGGGGTCTGGAGGGATCAAGCCGTGTGTCTCGGCTCATGTCGGTGACCAGTTTGGTCCGACAAACAAGAACCTCCTGCAAAAGGTGTTTGGCTGGTTTTACTTCTCGATCAACTTCGGTTCGTTCTTTTCGCAACTTCTGTGTCCGTATTTGTTGAACCACCCGATGTCGGCCACAGATCCCACACCCATGTACGGCCCGGCATATGCCTTCGGCATCCCGGGTATCCTTATGGCGATCGCGACGCTGATGTTCTGGCTGGGGAGGTATCGTTATGCCCACATCCCGGCGGGAGGGACTGAATCGATCAAGGAGACATTCAGCCCCGAAGGACTGCAAGCTCTTCGAGGGCTGATCCCATTATTCTTGTTCATCTCCGTGTTTTTCTCACTGTATGACCAAACCGCATCGCGCTGGATCGGACAGGCTCAGAAGATGAACCGCTGGATTAGCGTGCCGACGTTTGGGCTGGTTGCTGGAGAAGGCGTTGCGGGCCAAGACGCGTCTCCCATGTTCAGCCTGATTCAGATCGACGAAAGCCAAATCCAGGCGATCAACCCCGTTCTGGTGATGTTGATGATTCCGATCTTCACCATCTTCGTCTTCCCGCTGTTCGGCAAGTCGGCCACTCCCCTGCGCAAAATCGGGACCGGGCTTTTCTTGATTGCCCTCTCATTCACGATGACAGCCGTCTACGAAATCTGGTTGCAACGCGGCGATTCCGTCCACTTTTACTGGCAACTCGCGGCCTACTTCGTCCTCACCGCGGCGGAGGTCATCTGCTATGGCACTGCCCTCGAGTTTAGCTACACCCAGGCTCCGCCGAAGATGAAGTCGCTCATCATGGGGCTATTCCTGTTATCGATCTCCCTGGGCAACGTCATGACCGCCGGGTTCAACCACTGGCTTTCGTCGTTGACGGAGGAGTCCAAGAAGATGTTCGAAGGCCCAAACTACTACTGGTTCTTTACCGGCTGTATGTTGATCACAGCGTTCGCCTACTTGGTCTGGTCGCCCTTCTATCGAGGGCAGACTTACGTGCAAGGCGAACCGGAGCCCGACAAGGCGGCGTAATACCATGTGGTCCTAGCTAATGCTCCGTCATGAACGGGGGTAGCAGTATTCGTAAGAATTCTGACGGCTGAAGTCTTACGACTTCAGCGACCCTCAAGCCTGCCACGACGAGGCAATACGAACCTCTGCCCTAAGAACAAACACCCATGAAGATCACCCGCATTCGTGCCTACCGCGTCGACCTGCCCCTGTGCGAGGGGAGCTATAAATGGTCGGGTGGAAAATCGGTCTCCGTCTTTGACAGCACCGTCGTGGCGATCGAGACCGATACCGGACTCACCGGCTACGGAGAGGTCTGCCCGCTCGGGCCGTTCTATCTCCCGGCCTATGCGGCGGGGGTTCGCGCGGGAATCAAGGAGCTCGGACCGCACTTGATCGGCGAAGACCCGACGCAGGTCGTCCGCCTCAATCGGAGGATGGATGCCGCTCTTCAAGGGCATTCGTATGTCAAATCCGGCATCGACATGGCTTGCTGGGATCTACTCGGCAAGGCCACCGGGATGCCGGTGTGCGAGTTGCTCGGTGGGCGATACGGCGATGATGTGCCGCTCTACCGGGCCATCTCGCAGGAGTCCCCCGACGCCATGGCTGCCAAGGTCGCGGGCTACCGGGCCGAGGGCTATCACAACTTCCAACTGAAAGTCGGCGGCGAGGCCCTGACCGACGTTGCCCGCATCCGCGCGGTGGCGGCCCAACTCCAACCCGGCGATCGCCTGATCGCCGACGCCAACACCGGCTGGCTCATGCACGATGCCATGCGCGTTGTCCGCGGTGTCACCGACATTGATGTCTATATCGAACAGCCCTGCCGCTCGTATGACGAATGCCTTTCGATTCGCCGACACTGCAACATGCCATTTGTGATGGATGAGAACCTCGACTCGATCGAAATGCTGCTGCGGGGCCATGCCGACAAGGCGATGGATGTTGTGAACATCAAGATCAGCAAGTTCGGCGGCCTGACCAAGGCCAAGCAAGCTCGGGATCTGTGCGCCTCGCTCGGCATCGCCATGACGCTCGAAGACAGCTGGGGCGGAGACATCGTGACCGCCGCCATCGCCCATCTCGCACAAAGCACTCCCACCGAACTCCTCTTCACGACCACCGACTTCAACAGCTACGTCACCGTCAGCCACGCGACCGGAGCCCCCCACCGCGTGAACGGCCGCATGTCGGCCTCCACCGCACCGGGCCTGGGAATCGAGCCAAAGTGGGATGTGCTTGGACCAAAACTGGTCGAGGTGTCCTGAAGACCGGCGGTCTGCCGCTGTGAGTTGCGCAAATTTGTGGAGGTCCAAGGCACTCCTGACCCCGAAGGGGCTACAGGGAATAGCCCAGGTCGCGACACTGGAGCACACCCAGGGTTTCGATCGCGCGAGCAGCCCTACCCTGAAAGGGTTGTCCACGAACTGTGAGTCGAGCTTCGTTCGTGTGGGACCCCTTCAGGGCAGGGTTTCCAAGGTGAGAAAGCCACGGAATTGACCTGGCCTGCACTGCGTTCCGGATGATTGATCACAGCGCCTTCACAAAGCCGGGATCACACTTTCAAGATCCAGAAAATTGAACCACGGAACACACGGAACACACGGAAAAAAGAGAGGAAACCAAGCGTCATCCGAACGTCTGGCGGAGGAGCGAATGCCCGTTTCTTTTGGGATGTGGCATGTGGAAAGTGGCCGCTCTACGAACGACTTCCTCTCGGTTCTTTTTCCGTGTATTCCGTGTGTTCCGTGGTTCAATTTCTGCCTCTGAGACTGTGGGAAACACTGAAACTCCGCGATCTTCTCACACCTTGGAAGCCCTTCCTCCGTCCTCCTTCATCCTTCATCCTTCATCCTTCCTTATGCGAATCCTCATCACCGCCGGTCCCACTCGCGAATACCTCGACGATGTCCGCTACCTCTCCAACGGGAGCAGCGGGCGGATGGGATACGCCATTGCCGGAGCAGCTCTCAAAGCGGGTTGGGAGGTCGTCCTGATCAGCGGACCGGTAGAACTTCCGCCGCCCCACGGCTGTGAGGTGCATCAGGTGACAACGACAGCCCAGATGAAAGCCGCCTGCGAACAGCACTTTCCGGGGTGTGACGGCGTGATCGCGACGGCGGCGGTGTGCGACTACAAGCCGGTGGCCCGCGTGAGCGGGAAGATGAAAAAGACCGGCGGGTCGATTGTCGTCGAAATGATCGAGACCGACGATGTTCTGGCCGGACTCGGACAGTCGAAAGGGGACCGCTGGGTCCTCGGATTCGCTTTGGAAGCCCAGAACCCTCGGGAAAACGCCTTGCAGAAACTGCGGAGGAAGAATTGTGACTGGATCATTCTGAATCACCCGAGTGCGATCGGTTCCGTAGAGAACAGCGTCGAACTGCTCTCCTCAGCGGGCGAGACAGTCGCGAACTGGTCGGGTCCGAAGACAAAAATCGCCACGGCCTTGGTGAAGTGGGTTGGGAAACATGCCGGTCAAAAGAACTCGATGTAGCGTGGGCTTCAGCCCACGGTTTCTTACAGAGATCACTCTCGCGTGGGCTAAATCCCACGTTTTTTATACAGCAGGTCACGGCCCGTTGAGGCACCAGCCATGAGCCACCGCTCAATGAACAGGCGGCCCATCTGATTTCTACAGATTTTCATAATATTCCTAAAAAACGAATCAGATGACCTTCACTTCACACGATATTTACACAACACTTGACTGTGTGCGGGCTCTGATTTCTGTTCCCCTCGGTTCTCGAGGGCGAATTCCTTCTGTCACTGGAGAACTTGGACATGCTGAAAACTCATCGGAGGGGCTTCACCCTCATCGAACTCCTGGTCGTGATCGCGATCATCGCGGTCCTGATCGCACTGCTTCTGCCCGCTGTGCAGCAAGCCCGCGAAGCGGCCCGCCGCACGCAGTGCAAGAACAATCTGAAGCAACTCGGGCTGGCTCTCCACAACTACCACGACACCCACAAGAAGTTCCCGCAGTTGACATTCGGCACGGAGCAGGCTCCCGGTACAGGGGGCGGTCTGTGGGGCAGCGAGTGGCGTGGAAACAGTGTCCACACCATGATGCTCCCCTACGCTGACCAAGCTCCGCTGTACAACCAGTACGACCTGAACCGGTTCTGGGATGTCAATGCCGCCCCGAACACCAACCGAACCTTGGGTCGAACGAAGATCCAGACATTCATCTGCCCGTCCGACCCTCAGGATGTTCTGAGCACCGAAGGGGGCGGCAACAACTACGGGATCAGCACGGGGCCGAACTTGGGCTGGGAAGCTAACCTTTCTCGAGGTTATGGTGTGACGCATCGTCGCCGGTCGCTGAGCATGGCCTCCATTACAGACGGCACATCGAACACGATCGCCTTCGGGGAGATCGTCAAGGGTGATAATGACAACGCGGTCTACTCGACCAAGAAGGGGGATTACGCTCGCAACCAGTCTGTGGCAGCGTTGAATCCCGTGAAACCGACCGCTGCTCAGATGGAAACCTACGGGCTCGCGACTGCCGCTGGTGGTGCTGACCACCGCAGTTCTGCCGGTCACTCGTGGGCCTCGCCCATGATGGACGACACCGGAATCAACACCATTGTGCCGCCCAACTGGAAGTACCCGAACGGCCATGAATGCGGCGGTTGCGGTCAGGGTGATGCCCGTGGAGTGTGGGGATCGCGGAGCTTCCATGTGGGTGGTTCACAACACTGTCTGGCCGATGGCTCCGTGCGGTTCATCTCTGAGAACATCGACTTCAATCTGTACCAGAGTATCGGAAGTGCTGACGGCGGAGATGTCGTCGGAGAATTCTAATCCGTACAGATCACAAAAGTTCACGTTCCGGCAAGGCTTTCAAGTCTTGACGGAACGTTTTTTTGTGTAATGATCCTTAAGACTCTTGACCACAGTAGTTCATACCCCAAGGAGAAAATCCACATGATTCGACAGATCTCACAAGCCGTCACATTGTCGGTGGTTCTGATGGCACTGGGCTGTGGTAGCGGCACAGTGACACCTGACGCGAATCCCGTTCAGGCCACTCCCGCGAAAAACAACATCAAACTGGCCCTTCAGGACATCGCGAAGTCTGGCGCTACGGGGAGTGCGATGAATGACATCACCACCAACGCCGATTTGCTGGCGAAGACTGATGCGGCGTTGGCCGAAACTCTGAAAAAAGACGCTGAGGAACTGCAAGGCTTGACGGGATCGGCCAAGATCAAGGCCAAGGCCGAGGAGATGCTGAAGAAGGTGGAGTAACCTCTTGAATCGATTCGAGGTAGGGATTCTCGCGGGAGTGGCATTGCCGAACCCATGTCGCAAACCGTGGTTTCCCCTGCCCCTCGCGCCTCGGGTCGCTTTCGCGGTCGAGTGGTTGCACTGTTGGCGGCCGGAGTCATTGGAGCAGGCCTCTGGGGAACCGGGGCCTGTTCTTTTTTGTTCAACGAATTCGCGCAGCGGGCGATCCAACGTGACCATCTTGACGAAGCCTTCGACTGGTTGATATGGTCGGGAGCCTGTCGCGATGGGAACCCGGAGACGCACTTTTGGCGCGCCAGGGTATCCCGCAAGCTGGGACTGATTGACGAGTTTGTCGCGGAACGGGAACGCTTCGTAAACTCTGGAGGAGATCGCACCCGGGCTCGGCGCGAAACCTCTTTAGCCAAAGCTCATCTCGGCGAAGCCCAGGGCCTCGTTCAGGAGCTGGCCGATCTCCTTGTGGAACAGGATGGGGACGGCGATGAGATCTGTGAGGCCTTTGCGAATGGCTTTCTCATTCAAAACGATTATCAACAAGCGTTCGTCCTGATCGAACAGTGGAAGCAGAGCTTTCCCAACGACCCTCGACCGCACTTTGCGAACGGCCGAGTTCAGGACCACCTCAATAACTGGCCAGCAGCTGAGAAAGAATACCGCGATGCCCTCGCCAAGCAGCCCGACCACTATCCATCAGCTTACAACTTGGCACGACTGCTCCTCGTGAACAATCATCCTGCTGATGCGCTGCCGCTCTTCGAGCGCAGCCTGGGGATGCGTTACAACGCCATTGCCCGGATTGGCATTGCCAAGTGTCAGCGCCAAGTGGGGCAAACCGATTTGTCGCGTCAAACGCTGACTGACGTACTCCGCGAGCCCGCAGAACACCTCTCCTTGAGCTATCAGCGCCTCGGTGAGAAACTTGAGGGGAATCCGGCCGCAGCGGAATTGGGGAGTCTGGAACTCTCCGCTGGTCGCTTTGCATCGGCCCTGAAGTTCTTGAGCATCGCGCACCAAGCGAATCCCCGCGATCTCGATGTGCGCTATGCGCGGGCCTTGGCTCTCCGCCAAGCGGGGCAAGTGGCCGAAGGGGCTCAAGAAATCGAAGCCGCCAACGCGGCCCGCGCGGCACTCGTGAATGCGGATCAAATCGTCGACAAATTGAATCCACTCCAGCCGCAGGTGGAGGAGCGTTTGCAAGTCGGAGAGATTTACTTGCGACATGGCTCGCTCAAGACTGCTGAGTTCTGGCTGACGAGTGCTTTGGCTCATGCCCCCGACTCGGATCGCGGCCGAGCCCTACTGAAGGAACTCCGCGACCTGCAACGCCTGGTCGCCACGCCGACCGCTTCCCCCTCTTCGACAACCGCCCAACCATGAAGATCCTTGCAACATCACGTTGGCCGATACGGCTCGTGGGATTGGCTGTCGGGTGCCTGCTGCTTGGTGGTTGCCAACCATCGACAGCGCCCGCACCCGCACCCGTGGTCACCACAACTTCGGGTGGCGGATGGAACTTCGAAAACATCACGGAACAATCGGGGGTTCGCTGCCGTTACGAAAATGGACGGTCAGCGGGACACTACGCCATCCTGGAATCGCTGGGTGGTGGGGTGGGACTGCTCGACTTGGATCGGGATGGTCTGCTCGATCTGCTGTTTCCCGGGGGTGGACAGTTCCAGGGCCATGAACGGGTGGAGATTGTTGGTCTGCCGATGAGTTGTTTCCGGGGATTGGGTGAGAATCGCTGGCGAGACATTTCCCTGGTCTCGGGGCTCGCCGAGCCGCACCAGTATTCGCATGGCGTCGCGATTGCCGATTACGACAACGATGGGTTCGACGATGTCGCCGTGACCGGGTATGGGGGCGTCACTTTGTGGAGCAATATGGGGGATGGGACGTTTGAATCGCTCGATCCAAGTTGCGGGCTTACGGACGATTTATGGAGTTCGAGTGCGGGCTGGGGCGATCTGGATGGAGACGGAAACCTCGACTTGTATCTGGCGCACTACGTCGATTGGTCGCTCGCCAACAACCCGGCTTGCCCTTCACCATCTCCTTCCCATCCTCGCGATATCTGCCCGCCGCGAAAATTTAATGGACTTGATGATCGAGTCTTTCGCAATGCCGGCGACGGGACGTTTCGTGATGCATCGAAGGAGTGGGGTCTCGTGCCGCAGGGGAAAGGCCTGGGGGTGGTTCTAGCCGATGTGGATGACGATGCAGATA
This sequence comes from Planctomycetota bacterium, assembly GCA_043718305.1. Classification (GTDB taxonomy): domain Bacteria; phylum Planctomycetota; class Planctomycetia; order Planctomycetales; family Planctomycetaceae; genus TH-plancto1. The sequence goes on from JAYSVZ010000725.1 coordinate 27,079, forward strand.
CCGACATCTATGTGGCCAACGATACCGTCAACAACTTTCTCTACATCAACGAGGGGAATGGATCGTTGGCTGAATCGGGACTGCAATCGGGGACCGCCGTCGATTTCCAGGGGAAGCCGACCGGAAGTATGGGGGTCGAGTTCTTTGACTATGACCAGGATTCGAAGGGCGATCTGTGGGTCACGAATTTTGAACAGGAGACTTTTTCGCTGTACCACAACCTGGGCGACCGGCAGTTCTTGGATGTCAGCCGTGACACCGGCATTAGTGCTGTCGGCGATCTGTTTGTGGGGTTCGGAACGGTCGCCAAAGACCTTGATGGAGACGGTGATATCGATCTGGCCATCGCCAATGGACATGTGATTTACTACCCCAACAAGGCCCCGTTCGAACAGCAGTCTCTGGTCCTCGAAAACGTCGGACCACTCGGCTTCCAGCGCGTGAAGTTCCCCGAGGAAAGCTTCTTCTCGAAACGCTTTCCATCACGCGGGCTGGCTGCTGGTGATCTCGACCGGGACGGATTGACGGACCTCGTCGTGTCGACGCTGAACAGCGCACCGCAAATCCTTCGAAACGCGACCCTCGCCAAGGGGCAGCGAATTCGCATGGTGCTCAGCGGAACCCGGGCCAACCGTTCCGCGATTGGAACTCGTGTGGTTCTGAAGACTTCGTTGGGCGATCGTGTCGGATGGCTCAACGGGGGGGGATCCTACTTGTCAGCCAGCGAACTCGTTTGCGATTTCTTCGTCCCCTCGAATGAGGCGGCTTGCACTGCGATCATCCACTGGCCGTATGGACCTGCGCAGCCTTCGGGACCGCTTGAACCCGGCATGGACTATGCAATCTGGGAACAACCGGGGCACGGGGAGTCCCGGACTCTCTCACTCCGATCAGCAAGCCTGCAATCCACTCAATGAGACTTCCGATCGCCACTACACGACAAAGGGCCAAGATGGTTTACGCGGGTGAGAGGCTGATCGTTGCTGTTCACTTGGTCGCGGTCCTGTTCGTCTTGGGGCTGGGCTCGGCGGCGTTGGCGGCTGACTTTGAAGCGGATATTCGGCCCCTCTTGGCTAGGCACTGTATCGGCTGCCACGGGCCGCAGAAGCAGGAGGGGGGGCTGCGGCTGGACCAGCGGGCGGCGGCGCTGCGTGGGGGGGATAGTTATGCTCCGGGGATCGTTCCGGGGTCGAGTGATTCCAGTCCGCTCTTTCAATTTGTGAGTCGTGAGGATGCGGATCGGAAGATGCCGCCCAAGGGGCCGCAGCTTTCGGCGGGTGAGATTCAGGCCCTTAAGGAGTGGATCGACGCGGGGGCGGATTGGCCCGATGCGGCAGCCAACGAGGGGGGGCAGTCGACGCACTGGGCTTTTCAACCGCTCGTCCGTCCGGCGGTGCCTGCGCAAGCCCAGCCGGTCGAAGGCCGGGCAGGAATGCCCGCCTTACAGTCGATCGATGCCTTCATCCGCGAGAAGCTGGCTGAGCAGCACCTCGCCCCCAGCCCCGAGGCGGACCACCGGACGCTCATCCGGCGGTTGTCGTTCGACCTGCTCGGGCTGCCCCCTTCCCCGAAAGAGGTCGCGGCGTTCATCGTTGATCCCGACCCGCTGGCTTACGAAAAACTGGTCGACCGGTATCTCGCCTCGCCGCAGTTTGGGGAGCGAGCTGCGAGGTTCTGGCTCGACACGGTGCGGTTCGCTGAGAGCGATGGCTTCGAGACGAATCAACCACGGCCCCATGCGTGGCGGTATCGCGACTATGTGATCGATGCCTTCAACCGCGATTTGCCTTACGACCAGTTCGTGAAAGAGCAGCTCGCCGGGGACCAGCTCGAAGCGGGAGTGGCCACGGGATTCCTCGTTGGCGGAGCGTGGGACCGCGTGAAGAGTCCCGATCCGGTCCTGACTGCGCAGCAGCGGGCGGATGAGTTGCACGACATGGTGAGTACGACGGGGTCGGTCTTTTTGGGTCTGACGGTCGGGTGTGCGCGATGCCACTCGCACAAGTTCGATCCGATCCCGCAGACCGACTACTACGCCATGAAGGCCGTCTTCGAAGGCGTGATGCATGGCGATCGCGAGATCGCAGCCCCGGTGACTCCCCTGACGCAGCAGCGCGTCGAGACGCTCACACGCGAGATCGCCGACTTCGATGGCCAACTTCGCGAGTTCGAACCGCTGGCGACCTTGCGCGACACGCACTTCATTCGCCCTACCGACACCGCGCGGACCGGCCACTTGCTGACCCAGCCCACACCCGCGATTGCGACGGGCTCGCAGCGCGGGGCTTCCCTCGATCCGGGGCAAGGGGCGCACTGCCCGAATCTCAGCGCTGGCTATCTCTACTGGAAAATTCCCGCCGGGACTGATGCGTTCACCTGGAAGCCGCAGCTCACGGGCCAGTACCGGTTCTGGGTCTCGTGGGGCTGTGGTCATAAGAGCCACTCGACCGATGCGCGGTATCTGGTTGATCGGGATGGCGACTTGACCACCAAGGAGGACCAGCGCGAGTTCCTCAAAGCCAACCACCAACGATTCGCGGATGAGTCCGACTCGATCCCGGAAGAGCCGCTCTGGAGCGGATTGAAAGACGGCGGCGTAGTCGAGCTGACCCCGTCGAGTGTGGTCCTGCTGCGGCAGGGAAACGAGGAGAGTTTTGTCACGGCGGATGTGGCCGTGTTCCAGGCAGTGAGTGGTGAAGCCGAGGACCGCCCCGCGCTCCGAGTGCCGGTGACGCGCGATCTGAATGTCGATCGCTTCGCCCCGGTGTCGGCGAAGTTCCTGCGGTTTACGGTGCTGGCGACATCGGATGCTGAGCCGTGCATTGATGAGTTGGAGGTGATGGCCCGCATGGAAGGGCAAGTGAGCCGCTTCGATGCGGGCGATGCGGGCGACCCCGAAGGGGTCACAGAAATTAGCCGGTGGTTGAGCGCAGCGACACCACCGGTCACGGAGTCTCAGCACGGACCCCATCCCGGAGGGATGGCAGAACCGGATGCTTCACTCAGCTTGTTTCTACGCGTTGTTAAGGCTGGAATAACACATTCGGATGATCGAGATGTGAGCCGCGAGGCGCTAGCCGCGGGTTCTGACGGGCGGACGATGGAAGAACCGGCGGCTAGCGCCTTGCCGCTCACAAATGTGTCATTCCAGACCGCTCGAAGAATCAGTTCGTTCGGCTCGATGACCAGGGGTGTCGTTGCGCTGAATTCGATTCCGAACATCGTCTCGCCACCCGCCCCTCACCCCCAGCCCCTCTCCCGGGAGGAGAGGGGAGCCGGAAAGCGGACGGTGGTGCATTCATTCGTTTCCCACACGCCGCCCACTCCCGAATATCAAAACATCGCCCTCTCGTCTCTCGGCACCAAGGCCACAGCCTCCGGAACCTACCCCAACAACGAGTTCCACAAGCTCGAGCACATCCACGATGGTCTTTACGGCAATGCGAAGTCGTGGATCTCGAACGAAACGGGGCGGGGGTGGATTCAGTTTGAGTTCCCAAAGCAACGCGAGATCAGCGAGGTCCGCTGGAGCCGCGATCGGGCGAACTCGCCGCAGTTTGCGGACCGCGTGGCGACCAGCTACGTGATCGAGGCCTCCGTCGATGGCCAGACCTGGAGCAAGGTCGCTTCCAGCGGAGATCGGTTGCCGTATTCAATGACTGTGCCCGGTGGGCGACTGATTCGGGCTGAGGGAGCCGATGCTCAGCAGCGATTCACCGCTCTACAAACACGCCGTGAGGCACTCTCGAAGGAGTTGGCCCCCCTCATCGAGAAGCCCAAAGCCTATGCCGGACAGTTCGTGACTCCGCCCCCGACCATGCGGCTCAGTCGTGGTGATGTCACCCAGCCGAAAGAGGTCGTCGCTCCGGCATCTCTGTCGGAACTCGTGACGCCAGTCAAACTCGCCGCCGACGCTCCCGAGGCGCAGCGGCGTATGGCCCTCGCCGACTGGATCACCAGTCGCGACAACCCACTCACTGCCCGCGTGATCGTCAATCGGCTCTGGCTACAACACTTTGGCGAAGGGCTGGTCGACACGCCCTCTGACTTCGGGGCCAACGGTGGGAAGCCCACGCATCCGGAGTTGCTCGACTGGCTGGCGAGTGAGTTGATGGGGGAAAGACGAGAGACAAGAGACGAGAGACAAGAGCCAGAGACTGGATCCGCGTCCGACTCCGCTGGCTCTCGGCTCTCGTCTCTTCCCTCTCGTCTTTCTTCCCCCTGGTCCCTCAAGCACATCCATCGCTTGATCTGTCTGTCCGCCACCTATCGTCAGTCGAGCAGTCCGCGTGATGATGGCTTGGCGATTGACGGCGCGTCCCGGCTTCTGTGGCGATACCCTTCCAGACGCTTGGAGGCGGAGTCGATCCGCGATGCGATCCTCACTGTCAGCGGTCAGCTCGATCTCCGCCCAGGCGGCCCCGGCTTCGATCTCTTCGAGGCCAACACCAACTACGTGAAGGTCTACAACTCGAAACGGGAGTTCACTCGCGACGACTTCCGGCGGATGATCTACCAGAACAAACCTCGGATGCAGTTGGAGGACACCTTCGGGAATTTCGACTGCCCCGATGCCGGGCAAGTCACACCCAAACGCACGAGCAGCACCACCGCACTACAAGCTCTAAGTCTGCTCAATAGCCCGTTCCTGCTTCAGCAGTCGCAAGCGTTCGCCACCCGCTTGGAGCAGGCTACCAGCACGACCGAGGACCGTGTCGGGCGGGCCTTTGAAGTGGCGTTCGGTCGCAGCCCCACGGAGGATGAGCGGACGAAGGCGGTCGAGTTCGTGAATCAACATGGTCTGACCATGTTCTGCCGGGCGTTGTTTAACACGCATGAGTTCGTGATGGTGAGATGATTGTCGCCGACTTCTCCGAAGTTGGTGGAGCAAGGTGACCCGTAGAGCGGACGTTCGAGTGACAATGCCGGTCCGCTGATGCGGGAGTCATCCTGACACTCACCCTCACCCCCAACCCCTCTCCCGGGGGGAGAGGGGAGCCGGAATTTAGAGTCGCTAACAACAGAGCAACACCCATGCATCCCCTTCTCAATCGTCGCACAGTCCTCGGCCAGTTCAGCACGGGTCTTGCCGGGTTGGCTCTCGCTTCGCTGAACGAACGGCGTCTTACCCGAGCCAATGACCGCTCGCCGATTCGACCGTTGGTCGACCCGGCCCAACCGCATGCCGCCCGGCAACCACACTTCGCCCCCAAGGCGAAGAATGTCCTGATGATCTTCTGCTCGG
>JAYSVZ010000726.1:0-10106 GCA_043718305.1 Planctomycetota bacterium
GTGATGGCCTCGGAAGGTCTGCTTCGGCGGATCTTGAGTGACAATCGGAGCGAGGGATCGTGGATCAACGACTGTGTCCTGGGGGCACGGATCAACGGCCAGCAGTGTACGAACACGATGGTCAACGTCGATCTAAGGCCCAGCAGTGATTCGGCACACATCGCCTTGACGGTCGATGGCACGGTCAACGCCAACACGACGGGCACCACGCACCAAGCCACCGTCCAGTCGACCGGCAGTCACACGTTCCGGGCTGAGAAGGGGGTGTACTTCAATGGAAGCAACTTCTCTTCCACCCAGTCGAATGTCTGGGTGAATGCCAATACCCAGATCCACAGTGCCAAGACCAAGCACAGTGGTTTTCCGATTATTGGCCGCATCGCGGACGGCATCGCTCTGGATATTGCCCGGGATAAGGCTCCCGAAGCGAATGCCTACACGGCCAACAAGATTCGAAACGAAGTCGGCCCCCGGCTTGATAATGAATCGAGTTCGAAGTTCGATAAGGCCAACCTGGAACTCGAAACCCGAGTCTGGGGTCCGCTCCGGGAACAGGGGATGTACCCCGACTCGATGCACTGGAGCAGCACCGACCGGGAAGCCGTTGTCCGGACTCGCCTGATGGATGTGGACGAACTGGCGGGCACGAATCCCGCACCGAACTATGGGGTTCCGACCGATGGCGTCCTGATCCAGATTCATGAGAGCCTTCTCGGAAACGCCGCTGACCGGTTCGACCTGGCGGGCAAGACGATGACCGAATCAGAACTTCGAACCTACCTCGAAGAGCGATTCTCGAAGCTGACGGGCAAGACGGTCGATCTGCCTGATCCCGTGGTCCCCGAAGGGGAACAGCCCCAGAACAATACGTTGATCTTTGACAAGGTTGACCCGATCCGGTTCCAGGTCGACGGTGGCGAAGTCAAGCTCGTCATGCGGGCGGGACTCCGGCCCAATGTTGGTGAAGAGATTCCGACGCAGATCATTAACGTCCCCTTCAGCTTTCAGGTGGAAGGCGACCAGATCCTGGTGAAACGCGGCAGCGTCGGGGTCCGTCCAATCGAAAAAGTCGACAACCCCGGCATGCAGGTGACCCGCGCCCGGATCATGAGCCAGAATATCCAGCGGACGTTGCCGGATAAGAGCTACAAGGCGGAGTTCGATCGAACGATCGATGGCAAGCTGGTCCACATGTCGATCATCGGCATCGAAGCCCGCGATGGCTGGCTTTCGATTCAAGCGCGGTAGTCGCTCGCGAAACGTGTACCCCCAGAGGTCGCCGAGCAGACTTGCTTGTCGACCTTTTTTTTCGTCGGTACGTCACGAAAGGGCGGCACAAAGCGAGGCCACCTCTGTTTCGCCCTTTCAGGGCTAGGATCGTTTATCCTCCGAGACTTGGGGCGACGGTCGCGTCGGGTGATGCGCTAATTCCGCAGTGGCGCTCTACTACTAGCGCCTTGCGGCTCACTTCCCGATCACTCGAATACGTCACTCCTGCCTGCTCAAAGCCGATCTACCGAACTGACCACGACTGAGCCGCCCAGCAGGCATCGGAGGACCGGTACATTGTGACCTCGATTCGGTCTAACTCGGAGGCATTTCCAGAGTTGCAGTTGACCAGACGCAGAGATCGATAACAATTGAAGTGCCGCTCACTGAATTCCGATCTGTTCCGCTTACGGCCCAGAACATCCCGTCCAGTGGCAATGGGAAGATTCCCCCATGATTGCCAAGCTCATCCCCGTCGATGGCTCGCCGCCCTTCCTGATCGTGCGTGAAGTCACACTGGTCGGGCGGAAGGGGGAAAATTGCGATCTGGCCATTGCCTCCGAAAGCATTTCGAAGCTGCACTGCGCGATCGCCCGGACCGACGGACTGCTCTTCGTGCGCGACCTCGGCAGCACCAACGGGACGAAGGTCAATGGGCAGCGCGTCACGCGGGGGGCGCTGCTTCCCGGTGACGAGTTGACCTTTGCGAATATCCGCTACAAAGTTTTCCTGGGGCCTGGCGAAATGGTCGCCACGCCGCACGACCGGACAGAAGCGCTGAGTATCTCACCACTCCGCGACTCGAGCGACGCGGATCTCCCCCTTCCGGTGAATTTCGAAGATGATGATGAGAGCGATGTCGTTCCGCTGAGTGATTAGTCCGCCACCGGGGAATTGAAGCATCGCCCGACGCGCTCGTCGCCAAGCCTCCCTCATCCGCCCCAACGGGGCAGCGGGGCAGCTCCAAATCAGCCTGGGGCAGAGCGACCCACTGATTGTTCGCATGGCGGTCACCTCTCTTGGCGATACGAACTATTGTTCTACGCGGGTGTCTATAAAGGTCGCCTCAAGAGACTTGGCGGATCGATTCCTTGGTGTTGGGATGAACGACGCATTGCGACAGAACAGTCCGGCTGTGTTTGGAGCCGGAGTACTCTTGAAGTCAGCTTGGGAGAGACTGAGTGATGGTGGAAACCTCCGACCACGGCGCAATACCCCGAGGGCGTGCCGCCAGGGATTCCCTTCGAACCGCCGCCGCAATGAATTTTCACACACCCGAGTCGGCGAGCAAAGCCGTGTGCCATTGAACTCCGTTTACCGGGATAGCACATCGCCAATCCCGATCGTACGGGGGGCCTTCAGGACTTCGATCAAGGCGGAGGTTACGCGGGCCTCGCTGCCGCGGGCCACCCAGCACCAGTCGCCCAGGTTTTCATCTCCCTCGTCCCAGGCCCGCTCGATCGGGATGTAACCCGGCCCGCACTCCCCGTACCCCAGCACCACGACAAACTGATCGGGCCGCAGCTTCTGGGCCAGGAGTTGGTACTCCACATAGATCTCGGCGGGGAGCAGAACCAGCACTGCCCCGCCCAGGTCGATCGCTGGGACATCGATCGGCTGTTCTGTGGCAACCCGCGCAGCCCAGCTCAGACCTAAGGCGGCGAGTTCGGCCCGGTGGGGTTGTTCCTTGTTTTTGACGGCGGCTTCGAGAGCTTCTTTCGAGAAGTGGCCATCGGTCCGGAGGGGGAGAGTGAGCGTGACGTGCCGATATTCGACCTGACCGATGGGGTGCTTGGTGGTCCCTTCGAAGGCGGCTTTCATCCCTTGGTAAAGCCGGTCCGCGAAGACCGGGCGCAGCTCATGTGCCCCGCTGTTGTACTTGCCAACGGTCACGTTCCCACTGCATCCCGACGCATAGATTTGAAAGACGGCCTTGTCGTCACCCTGCCGCCGCTCACGAGCGATGCCGGGGAAATCGATCGAGACCCGCCCAGTTCCGTAGTAGCTCATGGGGTGGGTCGCATAGACGTTCAACACCGCGACCGCCTGGTCGCCGTTCCAGAAGCTCAACGCGCGAACAAACGGGTCGACCAGCCCCTCTTCTGCAGCCCGGCTTTCCACAGAGCCACCCCCGCTATAGCGACCGTAAGTCGGCGTCCCGTCCGGCTTCAGGTAACGCCGGTTAGAAGCGAGTTCGGCGACCTTTCCGAGTCCCTGGCCAAAGTGGGTGATCGGAACGGCGTGCGTGATCGAGGTCTTGAGCGCGGCTGCGGTTCTCTGAACGCAAGCCTCATGAAACGCGGGGTCAATGATCTGGCCATCGATCCCGGCATCGGTAATGAGCTGCTGCGCGGCGAGGTCACCCAGCGGAGTGTCATGTTGGTGAATGCACGAGAGCAGCACTCGGTCGCGTGTCGTGCCAGCCGCCTCGGCGAGGGCTGTCCGCCACCGGTCGTAAGCTGCGTTCCGAATCTCGGCCCAGTCGACCGAGACGACCACGAGAGCGGGTTGGCCTTCGGGAAGAAGTACAAACCCCCGCGCCTGAAGCGGCTCATCAACGGCCTCAGCCTTCTTGCGAACACCGGTTAAGAGCCGGTGCCCGAGCGGCGGTGTGACATCGGCCTGGAACACGGCCAAACGACATTTGACCGGGTTCGCCGCGTCGGCGTTACGCCCTCCCGCACAGAAGGATAGCACTGCCATGATGGCCATCACTGAGAGACGCATACTGACCACTCCCGAAAGGATCCAACGACGAGTCACAGCCGATCTCCGATTTGAACGCCCAAGACACGATGTTGAGAGCTGACGCCCCGCTCGCTGATGAGGCTGGGTTACTGATGACGGCCTGAAGTCCCGAACTCGGCACCCCAGTGCTGGGCCATTTTACGGCGGAGGAAGGCCACGCTCCCCTTGAGTTGGTCGAAGCCGTCGACGCCGTCTTCGATGCTGATCCAACTGTCGAAGCCGACACTTTTAAGGGTCGAGAAGATGGCGTCGTAGTCGTTCATGCCCTGGCCGATTTCGCCGTGCTTGAGGCGTTTGGCGTAGCCGATGCTGTCTTCTTCTTTTTGTAGATCGGCGATCGTTCCGGAGATCAGTGTGCGGTCGCTGGCGTGCATCGTGACGACGCGGTGCTTGACGCGCTGGAGTAGTTCGAGCGGGTCTTCGCCAGCCAGGATCGTATTACTCGGGTCGTAGTTGACGCCGAAGTTGGGCACCTTGATCCGCTCGACGAGATCACAAAACACATCCATCTTCTGGGCGAACTCGGGGTAGGTCCAGTAGTTGTCCTTGTAGTGGTTCTCGATGATCAACGTCACACCGTGCTGGGCCGCGAACGGGGCACAGGTCTCGATGCACGTGGCGGCGAACTCGATGCCGTCGGCGCGGCTGACCTCGGGACGGCGTTGTCCGGACAGCACGCGGCAATAAGTCCCGCCGAGGGCTGCGGTCATCTCGATCCAGAACTTCTGCTTGTCGACCTGCTCCTGGCGGAACTGGGGATCGGGGTGCGTGAAGTCGGGCGAGGCACACATCATGGGGATCGTCATCCCGTGGTCTTCGGTCGCCTTGCGAGCCTCGGGCCAGCGCGTGCGGTCCTGCAAATCGAGCAGCCCGGTGTAGAACTCCAGCCCGTCGATATCGAGCGTGGCGGCCAGATCGATCCACTGGCGGAGCTTCATCGTGCCATGGACGACCAGATCGTCCATATAGGCTTTCGGAAAGGCGGCAAGTTTCGGCATGGGAGGTCTTGAGGTCTGTCGAGACCCTGGGAGCGGATGGAACGAGGAACCGATAGATTAGAGAATCTCCGCCGGAATGTTGAGTGCGGCGATTTTCCGTGTCAACAACCCGGCTGCAATCGCCATCACGTACCGCCACCATCGATCACCAATCCAGTCACTGCTCCAGACGAAGCGACACGCAGGGAAGATCCTTCAAGCCCCGAGCCTGAGAGCAGAGCAATACGAAGCCGGAGCGACACACTGGTGGGCAGAGCGGCTGTCGAGTGGTATCCGCACCTCCAACGTGACACACTGTCTGGAGTGTTGAGGGCGGTCACATTCCGGAGACTCGGCGATGAACCGACTAGCCCATGTGCTGTCTGTCGGCGTGATTTGTCTGGGGGGGGGGAGCTGGCTCAGCGGGCTGGGCTCGATCCCTCAACGGTTCTCGGTTCTGATCGCAACCGCGATCGCAACACGGCCATTGAACGACGCGAGAACGTTGATCGGTTCAGCATTTTCTCGGGAGGAGCCACTGGGTGTCTGCTGCGACTGTAACTCCCTCTCAATCATTCGACTCCGTAGCAACTACGGCTCACCCCTCGAATTGGGCGCTGCTTCGGCGATTGATTTCGATTGGATTCGAATACCGTCGCGGCTGCGTCGAGATGATCGCTATGCATTTGGGGCTGGTGACGCTGACGCTCAGCGGACTGGGGCTGACGGGGCTGGGGATTGATTACATTCGGTCGGTGATCGAACCGGGGAGTGCCCCGCCCCAGTGGCCCTGGGGAATTCAACCTCCCGCCAGTTGGTCCCCGATGCAGGTCGTCATTGCGATTGCGATCGCTGTGATGGCTTCGGGATTGCTCACGGCGATGCTCCGATATTTCGCAGCCATCGCCGCGGCGAAGCTCACGCAGCGGATCTTGCTGCGTCTGCGGTCGGATGTTTACGCCAAGTTGCAGCAGCTCAATTTTCACTTCTACGACTCAGGAGAGAGTAGCTCCATCATCAACCGGGCGGCTGGCGATGTGAACTCGGTTCGCAGCTTTGTCGACGGGGTCATCATCAAGGTGTTGTCGGTCTTGCTCACGCTGGCGGTCTATCTGGCCTACATGTTGAAGGTGCATGTCCCGCTGACCTTGGTCTGTCTTTGTACCACGCCGCTGCTCTGGTTCGGGGCGAGCCGCTTCTCGCGCGTGGTCCAACCGGCCTATCGGCGAGCCAGCGAGTTGGGCGATGCCATGGTTCGCACGCTCGTGGAAAACTTGCAGGGGATTCATGTCGTCAAAGGGTTCGCCCGTGAGCCCGAAGAGATTGAGCGGTTCAAGCAAGCCAACGACCGAATCCAGGACGAGAAAGCGTCGATCTTCCGCATCCTCAGCACTTGGCAACCCGCGATCGGGTTCCTGACGCAGATCAACATGTTGATCCTCATCGGGTACGGCGGTTGGCTCGTCATCCAGGGGGAGATGGCCCTGGGGGCGGGGCTGTTTGTGTTTGCGAATCTACTGCATGAGTTTGCGAATCAGGTCGGCCAGATCACCGCTGTGGCCAATACGATTCAGGCGAGCTTGGTCGGATCGCAACGGGTCTTTGAGGTGCTCGACACGCCGGTCAAAATCGTCAGCCCGCCCGATGCGATCCGCTTGCCACGGGCGAAGGGCGAGATCATCTTCGACCACGTCACGTTCGGCTACCAGCCGGAAAGCCCCGTGCTGCATGATCTGTCGTTCACGATTCGCAGTGGGGAATGCTTAGCGATCACCGGCGAGATCGGTTCGGGGAAGAGTACGCTGCTCAGTCTCATCATGCGGTTCTATGATGTCGACCAGGGCGCGATCCGGCTTGACGGGCACAATGTGAAAACGTTGGACATCGATTCGCTCCGCCGTAACATTGGACTGGTGTTCCAGGAGGCATTTCTGTTCAGTCATACGGTGGCTGCGAATATCGCCTTTGGTCGGCCCGCGGCCTCGGATGCGGAGATTGAGCGGGCCGCAAGGATCGCTTGCGCGGATCGGTTTATTGAAGAGATGCCGGAACGCTATGACACCGTTGTGGGTGAACACGGAGCGAACCTTTCCGGGGGTCAGCGGCAACGTCTATCGATTGCGCGGGCTCTGCTGCTCGATCCGCCGATTCTGCTCTTCGATGATGCGACTGCATCGGTCGACCCGGAAACCGAACATGAAATCCGCGAGGCCTTCGACTCGGCCATGCAAGGCCGCACCACGATCGTCGTTTCGAATCGACTCAGCACCTTGCGAAGGGCCGACCGGGTTTTAGTCCTGGAGAACGGAACGCTCTCGGCGATCGGGAAGCATGATGAACTTCTGCAAAGCAATCCCTATTACCGGCGCATGGCGGAGTTGCAGTTTGGGATGTGAGGGCATCACACATAGGGCAACCGCAGATCAGCCCTGGGGATCGTCTGATTCGAATGCCCGCCCCGGCGATCAATCGTGAGCATAGACCCGCTGTCCATCCATCCATGTCCCGAGGACCTGCGTCTGGCGAATCTCCTCGACGGGACAGGTCAGCAGATCGCGATCAACCCGAATGAAGTCGGCCCGCTTCCCGACCTCGATCGAGCCGATCTCCTGTTCGGACCGCATCAACCAGGCATTATTGATCGTGTAGAACCGGATCGCCTGTTCCCGGGTCAGAGCCTCTTCCCAGTGGAGTGGAGTCGGGTGGAACCGGCTCATGCGAGTGATGGCGACCTGCATCGCCAGGAATGGGTTGTAGAAGTTCAAGCTTCGCAACGAGCCGATCTTCTGCATGTGATCGCTTCCGCCCCCGACGGACACCTTCGCAGCGAACAGGCTCGACAGCGGCTGGAAGTACCGCAACCGCTCCTCGCCGAACTGAGCCACCAGGGTGTGCGAGTCGAGGTACAACCAGGCGGGTTGGATATCGACGCCGATCCCCAGTTCCGCACAGCGTTTCACGGAGTCGGCACTCATGAAGTTCGAGTGCGTCAGCGTCGAGTGCGTGGGCCCGATCGGGAGTTCCTGGTTCACCGTGGCATACGCATCGAGCAGGGCCGCCACCGCTCCGTCGCCCACACTGTGAGCGGTAAAGGCGAGGTTCCGGCGGGCACATTCGCGGACCACCGGGACCAGGAACTCGTCGGGGATATACCGCATCCCGCGATAGGCCGGGTCTTCGATGCCATAGATCCGACTGACGCCCCACGGCTCGCTCATGAAGGCACTGCCAGTCAGCATCCCGCCATCCAGGAAGACCTTGATGCCGATGATCTTCAGCCGATCGCGACTTTCTGTGAAGAGCGGGTCAGCCGCGATCGCATCAAGGTCTTTCGTGATCTGATCGAGAGGCCGATTCGCTTCGAAGGCCCGTGAGAGCCGCATCCGTACGCTCAACTGACCAGCTAGTTCGAGCCGGGCGAATTGCTCCTGGCCTTCGAGCGTGCAGTTGCGATCGATGGCCCCCGTGATACCGACACGGTTGTAATCTTTTAGCAACTCTACCAATCGGGCGTCGCGTTCTGCCTGTGTCGGTTTCTTCTCCGTAGACGCGGGCTTTGTTTTGAGAATCGATCCGTACTTTCGCAAGAGCCCCGTTGGCTCGCCGTTCGTATCGATATGGACTTGATCGGGGTGGGCCGCCGCGAAAGCCTTGTCGATCCTATTCTCTTTCAAGGCCAGCGTATTGGCCGACGCATCAGGTCCAGTGCGAAACGCGACGGGGTGTTTCGGAGCTGCGGCGTCGAGTTCGGACTTCGTCGGGTAGCGCTGCTCCTTGAGCCGCGTGATGAAGACCTGCTGCAAGTTGATCCACTCTCCCTCGGGAACCACAGCCGCCCGCTGCCGGACATAGGCCAGCACATCTTCGATCGAAGCCATCTCCGGCACCTCGTGGTCGAACTCAAACATGGCCGCCCCCGAGGCATGGACATGCGAGTCAATCAGACCCGGCAGGACTAACCCGCCCGCGAGGTCGATGACCGTGGTCACAGGGCCGCGATGAGCCAGCACCGACTCATCAGTCCCCACAGCAACGATCCGCTCGCCCCGCACCGCCATCCCGGACGCGATCGAGTTGGTCGCATCGGCTGTGAAGATCTTTCCGTGATGGAGGATCAGATCGGCAGGCTCAGCCGCCGCCACTTGAGTCGACAACGCGATCACAGCCAGACCGACAGCCAGTGCCTGGATGAACATGGACTCGACTCGTTGAATGGGACTGGTTTGGGATACGAATGAGCGACTGGAATCTAGCACTCCGGGAATCTAGCAATCCTGGAACAGCCCAGCCGCAACCGAGGCCGTACACCATAGTCGAGAGTCGCGACCAACGGGAACGCACTCGGGGGCAAATCTCCCAATCACAGATGTACCCTGAAAGACTCCACTCGAACGAAGCTCCCCTGGCCGTTTATTCCTCACGCGGGCAGGATTGACCCGTAGCCACATTTCGGCCCGCGCGACGAATTGACGCATGTCTCACGGGATCGCTCCCGGGAATCTTCCGGGATGGCATTTCTTGCCGAACCAATGGCAACTTCCTCGAACCGCAGAACCTCATCTTGACCGAAACGGGGCCATCTGGAAGATTCCGTTTCGCTTCAGCGAGTTTCGTTGAAGTTTCACCTCAAGGATGAGACCCCCAACGGCCCGTTCGGGCTTCCACCGTCGATCGGGCTGTTCCCCCGTGGCAGGCGCCTGGCGCTGGCCGATTCGGCACATGCAAAGGAGTGCACAAGTCGTGAAGAAACTCTTCGTCTGTCTCGCGCTGTTCGCCGGATTCGCGATGGCTAATCCCGTGTTCGCACAGGCTCGCCCCGCAGCGGCACCAGCCGCCGCCCCCGCCGGCCCCGATCATCAGGTCGGCCTGATCGATATGGCCTACGTCTTCAAGAACTATGACAAGTTCAAGGCCATGACCGAAGCCCTCCAGGGAGAGGCCAAGACGGCTCAAGGCAAGGCCGAAGCCAAGATCGCCGAGATGAAGAATCTCCAGACCCAGATCCAGCAGGTCAAGGAAGGGTCCGATGAATTCACGCGGATCGAGAAGCAAATGCTCGATATGCAGCAAGAACTCGAAACGTTCCGCAAGCTGCAGCAGCGGGAGTTCCTC
>JAYSVZ010000727.1:0-3305 GCA_043718305.1 Planctomycetota bacterium
GCACGCCGCCCACCGCGCGGACGATCGTTCCAATCCACACGATCCAGCCGCTCGCTGCCAGCCCGCGCCACCCACACTTGAACGGTTCGCAAACTCACACCGCAAGCCGTCGCGACCGCACGCAGCGACACACCACGACGAACCTGCGAGACCATTTCGCGACGAAGTTTCTCCACAGTCTTTTTGAATCATCTGCATCCCCGTTGAAAGACTTTCCTTCTACCACCGTATACAGTTGACTGACACGCGAGTGACTACCTTTGACTGACACTTGGCCCCATATGCCGTGCTTGCATGACAAACGACTTGACAGTTAGTGTCGCCTTCGCCTTCCATTCCCCTGCATGACCTACGCACTTTCGTTCAGCAATGACTTCCTGATGGGTGATGATCCCGAGTTGCGTCCTTCTCTGCGACCAACGTCGGTCCTTCAGGCAATCCTCAGTCTGTCTGAGCAACAGCGAATAGAGTTGGCTCGCGACATCTTCGGCGTGTTACCTGATCGACTGTCGGCGGAGATGATCCTCGATCATGTCGTTTCCACGAACACCTGTGAGAACCTCGACTCGCCCGTCCAGGTTTGGATTGACGAGGTAGGACTGCACACGGTGCTCGTGCATGACGACGAAACATCTGACAGTACGGCACTGAGCACCCGGAGATTGGCTCGTTCTTGGGCAGCGTTGCTGAGGGATATTTGATCACGGCCACCAGCCTCGCCGAGGGCCGCCAGGAACACGATGAGTTGGTCCTGTGCTACGCTGGCCGCATGGGTTCTTGGGGCACCGAGCCGTGGCAGAACGATCCGGCACAGGATTGGTTTGAGGAGATGTTCTCGCTCACTGGTTTGGCTGGGCACATTGAAGAATCGCTGAGTCGGACAGTGGAGGACTACGCGGATGAAATTCGGGCGGCTGCGTTTGTGGTGGTCGCTCTCGGGAAAGAGGCGTGGCCCGCCGAGGCGTACACGCGGTGTGCAACGCTCGCCCGTCTGCGGCTGACGGAGATGTTGGAGCATTGCGTCTTCGCGAATCCGGCGTTCGTTCAATCCATTCAACAGCAACTTGCCCAACTAAGTGACTGATAGGATGGAGCCATCAATTCAGAAGAGCCGAAGCTGCCGTGGTGGGTTTCCAGCGTCGAGGGGGATCGCTTCATTTGCTGGGGCTGCTTCAACGGGATGCTCATCCGTGTTGGTTTGAGTCTGAGGCGGTGCTTCCTGTGCCGCAGAGTCATCCGCCTCGAACAGTGCCGAAAGTTCATCGGAGCGTGCATAGCGAATGACACTGATGCCGTTGAAACCGGTGCGATACGCCAGTTTGATTTCATCCCTGAGTGAGTCGCCCCAGAACACGTAGCCGTAGAGGTTTCGAAGTGCGAGGTTGATCGCCGACATTTGAACGCATCGCCGGTCGATGTCTCGACCGAAGAATGCCCAGTGGGGTTGCGATTCCGCCACGGCGAGCAGCATCCGTCCGCTGCCACAGGCAGGATCGAAGACCCGCTTGGAAGTCCGATCATCGACCGGCTCATCGGTATCGCCGACTTGCAATTGAGCCATTAGCCGGGCGACTGGCTCGGGGGTGAGGAATTGGCCTTTTTCGCCGTAGGTGATGCCACCCTGGAAGAGATCACCCAGCACGTCCTTGGTCTCGCCCCGCGTTTCCTCCATCGCCCCCCCGATGCGCCCGAAGAGTTCGGCGATCGAATCGCAACCGCGTTGGCCGGGTTTCCCGTCGGTGTACGGCTTCACGGCGTCGAGGTACTCCTGCTCCATGCGGGGACGGGCCAAGGCGCTGGTGGCCATCTGCAAGAAGTCCTCGAAGGCTTTGCCGCGACTGACGCCTCCGCGATGAGCGGCTTCGTCAAGCAGCTTGAGGTGCTGATAGTTCTCGGGATAGAAAAAGGTCTCCTTGGCCATGCGGGGAGCGGAAGAAAATCAGAAGAGCTTTCCGGGTGGTGGCGGGGGTTCCGTGGATGCGATTGGTTCCACGGCGGTGATCGGTGCGACCGAAGCAATGGTGGAGACCGGATTGGCCGGGGCCACCGACTCGGGCGGTGGCTCCTTGGTTCTTCGTCGGCGTGGCTTCGTGGGTGGCGACGTGCTCGTCGCGGGATCTTCGACAGGTGAAGTCGCTTGTGGTTGTCGGATGGCTTTGAGCAACTCTCGGTGCGAGTTGTCGATCACGCTGACAAGAATGTTCAACTGTTCTTGCGCGAGTTCGCCAAGCGGCTCGCCGAGCCGCTGCACGATGTCGTCGATGACTGCTGCCCGCACTTGGTCATCGGCCAGCGTTTCGACGGTGGGGTCACGGACTGGCCAGCGGGCAAACGAAAGTTCCAAGGAGCCACCGCTCGATTCTTTCGAGCCGTTGCTGCCCTTCGCCGCGACGTGTGGCATCCGATGGACGAGGACCGTGACCGGTTGATGTGGAACGCCGTTGCGGGTCAGCCACGACAGGTCTTCTCGGAGCTCTTCAACGATGTCCGTGAGAACCCGGACGTTCTGTGCCAGTTCGTCCACGGCGCTTTGCAGGCGATCCGCTGCTGTTACGTCGGGCGATTCGTTTGGTCGAGCCGGTGGCGAGGATCTCCCCCGGGTCATGCCGCCCCAGTGTAGCGCGAGTCGGCTGGGTCGTAATGGGGATGCCGATCGGCTTGCGCGGCGACCGAGAGCGGCAGAAAGTGACCGCGAAGCAGCACGTTGCTGCTTCGCTCCCCTGGGGAGCAACGATCTTTGTCAGCGTCTCTTGTGCGAAAGGAACACTATGGCTTCCAAATCCCCTCTCCCCGCAGCCGCGGCGGCAACTCCGCCACCCGCTGCCAAGTCGTCCGGCGGCGAAAACCGCGGACCGAGGCACCCGGAGAAGAAGATCGGCCCGTTCGCGGGCGGCGTCGGCGTCGCGATCTGGCTCAATCAGGTCGAGACGACCGACGGCTCTCCCCGGCCCATGCGGTCGATCACGATCGCGCCCCGCCGCTACTTCGACAAGGAGTCGAATCAGTGGAAGGATGCGATGTCGTCTAATCCGTCTGACCTGCCGGCGTTGATCTTCGCACTCACGCAGGCCCAGGCGTATTGCTATACGACTCCCCTGCCGGGCGAAGAATCCGGCGAGCCGACCCCGTTCTGATCGCCACGGACGCCGTGCTCCCCTACCCAGCCGCTCGATTCTTCGGAATCGAGCGGCACTTTTGAGGTTCGGCAGATCCTCTTCGCCCGCGCCGGGACATGTGCTATCATCAGAGCATGGAAACCGTCGTCCGCAATGTCCGGGATCTTCCCAAGAACGACCGCTCCGTCC
>JAYSVZ010000728.1:0-3304 GCA_043718305.1 Planctomycetota bacterium
GCGACCGGGTTGCCGCGTGAGGAGTTTCAGGTCCATGTGACGTGCCTGACGAGTGGCGGACCGTATGAGGCTCCCCTTCGTGAGGCGGGAATCCCCGTAACGATCATCGGTAAGCGATTTAAATTCGATCCCGCAGCGTTCTTTCGATTGCGACGCCACCTCGCCGAACGGCAGCCGGACATCCTGCATACCTGGCTCTTTGCCGCGAACAGTTATGGCCGGATGGCCCAATCTCGCGACGCGCGGACGAAGACGATCGTTTCCGAAAGGTGCGTCGATAGCTGGAAGGCCGGTTGGCAGCTCTGGGTCGACCGGCGACTCGTCTCCCGAACTGATCGTCTAGTGGGGAACTCGCAAGCTGTGGTCGATTTTTACCGCCCGCTGGGGTATCGGGATGACCAGTTGCGGGTGATCCCGAACGGAGTTGAAACGCCACCCCAGCCCGTTGAATCGCGAGCGGAGTTTTTGCGCGCCATCGGCCTTCCCGCCGAGGCGAAGGTCGTGCTGTGCATTGGTCGGTTGGCCCCGCAGAAACGAATCCACGAACTGCTGTGGGCGATCCAACTCCTCAGACAGGCCGACCCGCGAGCTTATCTGGTGATCGTCGGAGAGGGCCCCTTGCGAAACAACCTCGAAGACTATGCCCGCGAGGTCGAGGCGACGAAGCACGTGCGATTTCTCGGCCATCGATCCGACGCAGCGACTCTCTGGCACCATGCTGATGTGGCATGGCTCGCCAGCGACTTTGAGGGGATGTCGAACAGCCTGATGGAAGCGATGGCTTGCGGTTGTCCGGTCGTGGCAACAGCGATTCCGCCGAATCAGGAACTCGTCCGCCACGGAACGCACGGATTCCTGGTGAACGTCGGCGACAGCGCCGGGTTTGCCCAGTACACGAAGCGGCTTCTGGATGACGAGGGGCTTGGCCACTCACTCGGTGACCAAGCTCGCTCGCATGTCGAGAAAGAGTTGTCCGTGGCCCAGATGGTCGCTCGACATGTGGCGTTGTACCGCGAAGTTCTCGCCTGGGGATTGGATGGGTGACTTGTTCATCGCCGGTCAAGTGGCTGACGCGAGTTTGCGAGTCGCTCCAGGGCCGTTTGTGCCAGTCGACTGACGTGCGGATCTGAATCCGCAACGAGTCGCTGAAGATCATTCGTCGTCGAAGCGGGAGCCAAGTCCGCCACGATCTCCATTGCCCTGTGCCGCAATCCGGGACGCGACAGGGATTCGCTGGAACGGACGAAGGCGATCAGTGGCAGTGTCCCCGCCGGGCCGAGGCTCCGGATTTGGGAGGAGTCGAACGACCTGACTTTGGTCATCCCGACATCGGCTAATAGGCTCTGCAGCATCCCTTGCAAATCGGGATCGTTGGGCGGTCGCGTGTTCAGCAGTGGCAGTTGCCAACGGGTGGCCTGGAGTCGGTCGTAGTAGCCAGTCGGCTCGTGATCGCTGCCGGGAGTGCAGGCCATGGACTGGCCGGGAGGGATGGTCCAGGTCTGATCCGAACCGCTTCGCAGCTCGGTGGGTTGTTCGGAAACAGCGATGCAGCGGGCGACTTGATCGTCGATCCGCCACAGCGTTTCAGAGCTCGACGGGCAGGTGAACAGGCACATTTCTGGGTGTGCGTCGCTGGCGGGTGGCTCCACGGTCGCCTTGCCGGGAACGCTGACCACGAGGGGTGTTGTCGCGGCGGCCCGGCACCAGAATTGGCCCGCGACTAGTTCAATCTCTTCGGGACGATGGACGATGAACTCCGTTTGTTGGTTGACGCGGACGAGTCCGAGTGAAGGAGTTGAGACTTCGCACAAACTCTCCGCAGGGGTCCGGACATGAGCCCCCGCTGTCAGTGACAGATTGCGTGGCTGGGCGACGCGGGTCCATTCGGTGTCCGTATTTTGGCGGACTTCAACTGGACCGGTGGCGTGCGTGAGAGTTGCCACGCTGGCCGCAGCGGGTTGTCCTTCCGAGAGGAACAACACCATCGCCAGCAGCAGACAGGTTGCAACCGCAAGGAGTGCGAAGAGGGGATGTCTCGACGGATGGAAGATCCGCGATCCCCCCCGTTCTGGCTCCCCTCTCCCCCCGGGAGAGGGGCTGGGGGTGAGGGCCGAATGTCGAGACGACCCGCGCTCCAGAATCTCATCGTCCCATGTCGGCACCGGAAGCACAGCTCGCAGTTGAGCGTTCAGATCGCGCGCTTCGACCCACTCGCTCATAGCCACCGGATCAGACTGCAACCGCAGTTCAGCCAGCGCACGCTCCTCGGGACTCAGTTCGCCATCGAGCCACAAAGCGATCCAATCGGCAGGCAAGTTATCGTGCATCAGCTCGCCCTCCGCTGGATGAAAGCCTGACCCGTAGCAGGCCGCGCGCTTTGCCCAAGCGTTCATTCACCGTCGCCCGGGCCACGCCCAGCCAACCGGCCATCTCGTCGTAGGACATCTGATCGTAATAGTGCAGGTACAACACCTCTTGCAGCTCCGGGGGAAGTTCCTGAATCCGCTGACGAAGTTGTTCGTTCTCGTCAGCGGTCGCGGCGAGCTGGGCCGGGTCTGGATATGTTTGATGAGAAGGTGCGTCGAGCGGCAGCCGCTTGTCCCGCCCGCGACCGCGATGCCAGTCGAGACACAGATGCTCCGCGATCCCGCGCAGCCACGCATCAAAGCTCTCGACAGCGGCCAGTTGAGAGAGGCTGCGGATGGCACGCAGCAGCACTTCCTGAGCCAGTTCCTCGGCATCGGCCCGCTGGCCGACGCGCGACTGGCAGAGCGCCACCAGCCGCGGAAACGATCCGCGCGCGAGAGCCCCCTGAGCTGCGCGGTCCCCCGCGACAGCCCGGCGGACAACCGCAGGGTCGTTAATCGCCATCAAGAGTCCATGCCAGGAATGCCGGGCCGTGGATCGCCACTCGACCGGCTCTGGAGAAAGAGTCGTTGGTCGTGATTCACGGGACTGGCCAAATCCGTTGATCTGCGGCGGAATCTTCGAGATCGAGAATTCTGGTGAGATTGGTCCCGATTCCGCCAGTCTGAAACCGGGCAGGGATCGACTGATCCTCTGTGAGCCCAAGAGTCCCACGATCCCGAAGGGATCACAGAGATTCGCCGGTGGTTGAGCGACAGCGACACCACCGGTCAGGAATCATTGCGGTTTTCCCTGCATCCCGGAGGGATGCCAGAGGACTGTGCGCTCATGCCCCGTCACGCCATGAAGTCCAGGCTTTAGCCTGCCCCGGAGCAGCCTAAAGGCTGGACTCCAACTCGAAAGCTCTGCTGCATTGACCTCTCTTTCCGGAGACAAC
>JAYSVZ010000729.1:0-3302 GCA_043718305.1 Planctomycetota bacterium
CCGAGGCGACCGCGGAACGGGTCCGGGCGCTGGGCCGAAAGGCGAGCTGCGCGGAGACCGATGTCTCGAGTCCCGAGGCCATCGCGGAGTTGTTTCGGAAGGTCGATGCGGAGTTCGGGCGGGTCGACTTTCTGGGGAACATCGCTGGGGATGGGCACTTGGCCAAGCCGGAAGAACTCACGATTGCCGACCTGCAACGGGTTCTTCAGAACCTTGTCGTGGGACGGTTCGCCATGTGCCAGGAGGCTGGCAAACGAATGCTCGCCCAAGGTCGCGGGTCGATCATGAACATCGGCTCGCTGGCCAGCAGCACCGCGCTGGGGCGGGGGCACATCGCCTATAGCATGGCCATGGGAGCGGTGATTCAGATGACGCGCGAGCTGAGTACCGAGTGGAGCCATCGCGGCGTGCGGGTCAACTGCGTCACCCCGGCCCAAGTCATCAACCCCAGTCTGACCGATCGCATGGATCAAGACCCGACGCTCGAAGGCCGCTTCCTGCGAGGGATCCCCGCCGGTCGCCTGGGCCAGCCGAGTGACATCATGGGGCTGGCTGTGCTGCTGGCGTCCGATGCCTCGCAATGGATCACCGGGGCCATCATCCCAATGGACGGCGGAAACATGGCGATGAACGCGGGCGGAACGCCGGGGCATGAGGGACGGGGAGTGGGCAGTGGGCAATCGGCACCGGAAGGGAGGTGAATGGAACTTCGATCGGCCTGCCGATCCTGAGAAGCTATCGCCCAAGTGACGCAGTGCCGCAGGGTGGAGACCAGCCTGCTTTGAGGCGCAAGCCCAGAGGGGCTGAGGGTGAATGGCAAGACAACTTCCGAACTGACTTCGGCTGAGGCCGCAACCCAATTCTAAAAATGCTGTAGTAGCTACAGGTCAACTTTACCCGCAGGCAGAATAGATTCCTTGATCCAATGAGTTCACGGGAGACAGCAGGTGTAAAGGAGACAGCAGGTGTAAAGACCGGAGTTGAACCTTCTCTAACTCTTCTTCTTCCCCTTGATCGGCGGAGCGAAGCCTCGGCGCAAGGTGTTCTCCGTCACGTTCACCGGAATCAGGAACTGCAACAAATAATCCCGCCCACCGGCCTTGGAACCGATGCCGGACATCTTGAAGCCGCCGAACGGCTGGCGCTGGACCAGCGCTCCGGTGATCGGACGATTCAGGTACAGGTTCCCCGCTTCGAGTTCACGTTTGGCGATGTCCAAGTTCTTCGGGCTGCGGCTGTAGACGCCTGCTGTGAGGGCGAAGGCGGTTTGATTGGCGATGTCGATCGCTTCGTCGAAGTTCTTGGCGGGGATGATGCACAGCACGGGTCCGAAGATCTCTTGCTGGGCGATGCGGGCATCGGCGGGGACATCGGCGAAGATGTGCGGCGCGGCGTAGTACCCTTCCTTGGCGAGAGCTTTGATGTCGATCGCCGTCACCAGGCGATGCTCTTCCAGGCCCAAGGCGATGAAGTCATTGATTCGCTTCTGAGCCTCTTCGTCGATCACCGGGCCCAGGATGGTGCCGGGGTCTTCCGCTGGCCCCACAACCAACGCCTCAACGGCCGGTTGTAGCCGCGCCAGGAACGCCTCGTAGATGCCCCTGTGAACGATCACGCGGGAGCAGGCACTGCACTTCTGCCCGCTGTAGCCGAAGGCACTGTTGATGACTCCCAAAACAGCTTCATCCAGGTCCGCGTCTTCGTCGACGATGATGGCGTTCTTGCCCCCCATCTCGGCGATCACGCGTTTGACGCTGGCCTGCTGTTTCGGGTCAGTCTCGGCTGCCAGCTTATTGATCGACAAGCCGACCTTTTGTGAGCCGGTGAAGGCGATGATGTCGACCTCGGGATGCGCGACAAGGGCTGGGCCGACATCCTCTCCAATCCCCGGCAGATAGTTCACGACGCCATCGGGAATCCCCGCATCGCGAAGGATCTCCATGAACTTCGCGGCGATGACGATCGACTGCTCAGCCGGTTTCATGACTACGGTGTTCCCGCTGACCAGAGCGGCCACGGTCATTCCGCAGAGGATCGCCAGCGGAAAATTCCACGGGGCAATCACGACACACACACCGCGCGGGCGGTAGTAGTAAGCATTCTCCTCGCCCGCCACGTCGCATGGCAGCGGCGAATCGAGTTCCCGCATCAAGTGGGCATAGTACATGCAGAAGTCGATCGCCTCGGCGACATCGCCATCGGCCTCAGCCCATGATTTTCCGCATTCATAAACTTCCCATGCGGCCAGATTAAACCGCTGGTTCCGCATCTCGGCGGCGATCACTTCGAGGTAATCCGCCCGCTGTTGTGACGGAGTCCGTGACCATTGCCGAAAGGCGCGGCGAGCTGCCTGGACCGCTTGATCGGCGTGATCGGCACTGGCACTGGCCGAAGTGCCCACGATCTGCTTCTTGTGCGACGGGTTCTTGGAGGAAATCCGGGCGCGGGTATCGACCGCCTTCCCATTAATGACCAGCGGGTAATCGCCGCCGAGTTCTTCCTCGACGGTCTCCAGCGCAGCCTGCATCAGTTCCCGATTCTCGGGAAGACTGAAGTCGGTCGGTGGTTCGTTTTGAAAGGCGGGCAGGGGAGCGGTCATGGCAGTCTCACTGGTTGTCGAAACAGTCACGGAAGCAGCCTTTCGTTCAGCAGTCATCCGGGCTCCCACTTCCTCCGGATTCTTGAGCAGTTCATCCATCGGCAGGTCACGGTCGTAAGCATGCTTGAGGAACGAGTCGTTCGACGAGTTCTCTAAGAGCCGCCGGACCAGATACCCCATGCCGGGCAAGAGCTGACCAAACGGCGTGTAGATCCGGACGCGGTGCCCGCGTTCGGCGAAGAGCGCGGCCTGGTCGTCGGCCATCCCGTAAAGCATCTGGATTTCCCAGGCCTCGTTCGGAATCTCCATCTGTTTGGCACAGGTCATCGCATGCGCCAAGCTTCGCAAGTTGTGGCTCGCAATCTGTGGCCGGAGCCACGCCCGCTCCTCGAACAGCTTGCGGGTGAGCTTCTCGTAGTTCGCGTCCGACTGCCACTTCTCGGTGAAGACCGGGGTCTTCCAACCGCGATAGCTGGCACTGATCGTCTCGTAATCCCAGTAGGCCCCCTTGACCAACCGGATCGAGATCGGCGTCCCCCGCTCGGCGACCCATTCGCGGAACTTCAGCAGGTCGGCCTCCGCATCGGCGAGGTACGCCTGAATCACGATCCCACAATCGGACCAGTCGCGGAACTCCTCTTCCATCAACACATCGCGGAAGATCTGCTGCGTGAGTCCCTTGTACGAGGCTTGCTCCATGTCG
>JAYSVZ010000730.1:0-3299 GCA_043718305.1 Planctomycetota bacterium
CAGACTCTGGCGAACCCTGTCGGGGTTCTACAAGCGTCGCGCGATGTACAACCCTTTCAGGGTCGGGAAAAACGGCGGCCTATTTTCCAGGGTGAGCTCGCTGCCGTCGCGACCCTGGGCTGTGATGGATCACCCCTTCGGGGCACAAAGTGGGAGGGCGACCCGCTCCATGGGATGGCAATTGCCACTGGTGGGAAGTCACCCAGACATCCCAAGCGACATCGGGGTCCCAGGGACTCTGTTCACGTACGACACTGGTCGAGAATGAACACTTCTTGACCCAGAGATTCGTGGCACGCCCCGCCCATCCCGCACGCACAGGGGAGTTGAACTACTTCGCCCCCAGCCGACTCCGAATCCTTTGCAGCGCCTCCAGCGCCGCTGCTGGGGTCATGTGGTCTGTGTCGAGTCCCCGCAGCTCTTCGATGAGCGGGTGGTACTCGGGGCCGAAGAGCGTCAGTTGCTTGTGTTTTGAACGGCGTTTGCGCTGGGGGATCGTCGTCTTGCCGGTCGAGTCTTGGTGGTCGGCTTCGAGGGTTTGCAGGATCACTTCGGAGCGCTCGATCACCTCGCGCGGGACACCGGCCAGTCGCGCGACGTGGATCCCGTAGCTCTTGTCGGCGGCTCCCGGGACGATCTTGTGCAGGAAGATCAGCTCACCATTCCGCTCATGCACGGCGACGTTCCAGTTGGCGGTGCCCATCAGTGACTCAGCCAGGGCGGTCAGCTCGTGGTAGTGCGTGGCGAAGAGGGTGCGGCACTGGAGGGCGTCGTGGATGAACTCGGTAATGGCCCAGGCCAGTGAGATGCCGTCGTAGGTACTGGTGCCGCGCCCGATCTCGTCGAGGATCACGAGGCTATGCTCGGTGGCGGCGTTGAGGATGCGGGCGGTTTCGGTCATCTCAACCATGAAGGTCGACTGCCCCTTGCCGAGTTCATCGCTGGCCCCGACGCGAGCGAAGATGCGGTCGGCGATCCCGATCCGCGCCGACCGAGCCGGGATGAACGACCCGATCTGGGCCATGATCGTGAGTAAGGCCGCCTGCCGGATGTAGGTGCTTTTTCCGGCCATATTGGGACCGGTGATGAGTTGAATGAAGGGCTGTTGGCTGATGGCTGGAGAGGAGTTGAGCGTCATTCGCTCCAGGCGCTGACGCTTCCGGCTCGGGCCCTTCTGGCTCTCCTCTCTCGTCTCTCATCTCTCGTCCGCCCAACACCACATCATTCGGCACGAACTCCCCCGTCGGGCGCAGCTTGTCCAGGACCGGGTGCCGGCCATCGCGGATGTCGAGGACCGGGTCGGTCGTGATCTCGGGGCGGCAGTAGCGCATGCTGACCGCCAGCTTGGCGAGGCCGACCAGCACGTCGAGTTGAGCGAGGACTTCAGCGGTCTGTTGCAGCCGACGGCACTCGGCGTTGACCGCATCGCGGAGCTGTTGGAACAACTCGTTTTCCAGGGCGATCGCGCGTTCTTCGGCGCGGAGGACTTTATCTTCGTACTCTTTCAGCGGCGGCGTGATGTACCGCTCCTGGTTCTTGAGTGTCTGCTTGCGGATATAGTCATCCGGGACTTTATTAAACTGCGAGGCGGTCACTTCGAGGTAGTACCCGAACACCTTATTAAAACCGACCTTGAGGTTCGAGATGCCCGTGCGGGTAATCTCCTGGGCCTGGTACTCCGCGATCCACCGCTTCCCGCCCCGCGCGAGATCCCGCAGCTCATCCAGTCCTGGATGGAACCCATCACGGACCATCCCGCCATCGCTCGTCGATAGCGGTGGCTCATCGACCAGGGTCGTCTCGATCTGCGCCCGAATCTCGCCGCACAGTTCGAGCTGCGACTCCAGCGTTTGCAGCAAATCCGTTAACCGCCCGGCGAGCCGCGCCTTCAATCTCGGGAGTAACGCCAGCGTTCGCCCCAGCGAGACCAAGTCCCGCGCTGACGCCCGCATCGTCGCCACGCGGGCACACAGCCGCTGCATGTCGTAGGACTGCTTCAGCAGCTCCTGCAGCTCACGCCCGAGCTTGGCATCTCGCATCAACTCCTCGACGGCATCGAGCCTTCGGCCAATCGCAATCGGATCGGTCAGCGGGTTCGAGAGCCACTCGGCCAGCATGCGGGCTCCCATCGGCGTGGCGGTTTCATCGAGGACCGACAGCAGGCTCCCCTCTCGGCGGCCCTCGCGCATCGTGCGCGTCAGTTCGAGGCTGCGACGGGTCGCCTCATCAATGAGGAGACTCGACCCTCGGCGGTACTGCTCCAACCGCACGATGTGGCCGAGTGATGACTTCTGCGTTTCCTGAACGTACTCGATGAGTGCCCCGGCGGCTGTGATGCCGAGCGAGTCGGCGTCGATGTCGAAGCCAGCGAGCGTGCTAGTCTGGAAGTGCCGGAGTAGGACATCGCGGCAATGGTCCGGGACGAAGCTCCACGGCGCCCGCGTGGTCAGCACCATGTCCGGCAGCTCGTTGAGCCGCAATAGCGCCGGGTCGGTGCGATGCGTCTCCGGGATCAAGCACTCGGCGGGCCGGATGCGGGCCAGCTCATCGAGCAGCGCCGACGGTTGCAGGCTGGCGACCGAGAAACTCAAGCTGACGCGATCCCCCGCCGACCGCCCTGCCCCTCTGTGTCCGTCGCCAATCGAAAGCTCAGCACACTGAAACCGCCCGGTCGAGAGTTCCAGCCACGCCATGCCCACGCGATCCCGCGAGGGGAACACCGCAGCCAGGAAATTACTCTCCTTGGGGTCGAGCAGTGCATCGTCGGTGAGCGTGCCCGGTGTGACGATCCGCGTCACCTCGCGGCGGACCATCCCCTTGGCCAGCTTGGGGTCTTCCATCTGCTCGCACACGGCCACGCGATGCCCCGCGCGGATCAGCTTGTGCAGATACCCTTCCAAGGCATGATACGGAAACCCCGCCATCGGCACCGGGTTCGCTGACCCCTTGTCGCGACTGGTCAGGGTGAGGCCGATGACCTTGGCAGCGGTCTCGGCGTCCTCGAAGAAGAGTTCGTAAAAGTCCCCCATTCGAAAGAGCAGAATCGCCCCCGGCGTCTCCGCTTTGACCTCCCGATACCGCTGCATCATCGGGGTGATTTTGGGTTCGTCGGGCATGGGGTGATCGTGGAGGGGTGGAGCAAAGAGAACTCCGTCATCGTCAGACGATGACCGAAGTCAGCCGTAGCGTAAGCGATCCTGCCTGCCCCACAAGCGGTGGGAAGATAATCTTCGCGCGGGTTAAAGTGAGGCATTCGCTCGTAGCCACGTTTCGCCAGAACGTGGGCGAGTGACGTAATT
>JAYSVZ010000074.1:0-2686 GCA_043718305.1 Planctomycetota bacterium
CCGCGGCATCGGGCGATTACCTATCGCGCGGTGGAACAGTTGGGCCGCTGGGGGATGCTCGATGTGCTGCTGGTGGCGGTGATGGTCGCCTTTGTGAAGCTGAGTGGGCTGGTCGAGTTCGGAGCCGGACCGGGGCTGGTCGTCTTTGCGATCTTTGTGCTGACGAGTTTGTGTGCCTCGCTGGCGTTCGATCCGCATTGCTTATGGGCCGAGGCGAGCGATGCCGGGGGAACCACTCCGGTTCCCGTGGTTCCGCCGCCTGCGTCACCGTCCATCGAATCCGGCTACCCGCAGTCCCAGCCCCCGCGTCGCGGCAGTGGCTGGCTAACCGCTCTGGTCTGGCTGATCCCGATCACAGCTCTCGCCGGGGTCGGCACGGTGATCGTCAACAGTTGGTGGCACAGGCCGCGCGAGATCATTGTGACCTTCGAAGACGGCCACGGGTTGCAGCACGCCGATGAGCTTCGGTATCACGGCATTGCGGTTGGCGAGGTCACGACGATCCACCTGGGAGATGATGCCCGCCGGGTCGAGGTCACGATTCAACTCACTCCGGATGGCCATCGCCTCGCTCGCGAAGGGGCGCGCATCTGGATCGTGCGGCCCCAATTCGACCTCACGGGGATCGCGGGGTTAGAAACGATCGTCGGTTCGAACTTCCTTCAGATTCATCCGGGAGAACCGAACGGGCCGATCCCCTCGCGGTTCCAGGGGTTGGAGGTTCCCCCGCTGCCCGACCTCGATACGCCGGGGGGGATCGAAGTGCTGCTGCACTCGCCCGAGGCAACCGGCCTGCATGCCGGGGCGGGAGTTTACTACCGCCGTGTCCGCATCGGCGGAGTCGTTTCGGCGGGACTCAGCCCCGACTTTCAACAGGTCGAAGCCCGCGTCTACATCCGGCCCGAGTACCGCCAGTTGATTCGCGAGAAGACCGTCTTCTGGAACATGTCGGGTGTCCGCTTTCAAGGGGGACTGACCGAACTCTCGTTCCGCATTGGCCCGGTCGACACCTTGGTGAAAGGCGGCATCGGCGTGGCGGTCCCGCCCGATGCAGGCGTCGAAATCGGAGACGGCTACCGCTTCCCCTTCCATGACCGTTACGAAGAAGAGTGGACCACGTGGAAGCCCCCACTCGATGCCGTCACCATCCCTCACCCGCGACAGCCGCCCAAGCTCCTGGCTGCGAAACTTGAGTGGCAGCACGATGGCTACTTCCAGAACCCGCTGCGGACGCGGACCGGGTGGTTGCTCCCCGATGCGGGCCGTCTGAGGGGGCCGGTGAATCTGCTGAGCATCCCCGAAGGAACCATCGCGAATACAGCTCGCTTAAGCATTGGTGATGTAGTCTTTGACGAGGCTCGCTTGCGGGCCGCGACTGCCGCCGAGCCGAAGCCACTGACCGACCCCGCGCTGGTTCTCGACCAACCGGTCCGCTGGCGCACGATCGAAGCGGGCGAGGACTGTTTCTTGGTGACCGGCGGCGGGGCCTCGCCGCTGTTCCTTTCAGCCACGAAGTTCCAACGCGAAGGCGCGGGATGGACCATCGACCCCGAACTCCCCCTGAATGCCCACCATCACGGCGGAGCGCTGGTCGCCGTCCAGGATGAAGCCGTCCTGGGGATCGTGACGGTCGACGGGCAACGATTTGCGGTCGAGACCTTTGGTGATGAGCGTTCCGAGTAACTCATTGCTTAAACCAGAATAGCGCCCCCCTCAACCGGGCTAATGAGTACGATCAGGGGTCAGGCACTTCGGAATTTCGGAAATGGCCGGACACAGGATTGGCCACATCCACAGCTTCACCCGGCCATTTCCGAATTTCCGAAGTGCCTGACCCCGGTGAACCCCGGTGACCTGCGGAGATGTTGTTCACTGGACGGATGTGGTTTGCCTGGGATCCGGGACAGTTCTGCTTGGCGGGCGTCGATTCACCGGACTCGGAGAGTCCGGCGACTTTGTTGGCTTGGGCGTCAATGCAACAAGCCCCTGAGCTGACTCAGGGGCTTGTTGGTATCGGATTCGGCGGCGAAATTCTTACGAATTCCGCTACGGACTACATGTCGCCGTGGTCGTCGTGGTGACCATCCTTGGCGTCGGACTTCGGCTTCTCGGCGATGAGGGCATCGCTGGTCAGCAGGAGGATCGCGACGCTGGCAGCGTTGGTCAGGGCGGAACGGGTCACCTTGACCGGGTCGATCACACCGCACTTGACCATGTCTTCGTAGACCCCGGTCGCGGCGTTGTAACCTTGATTGCCCTTGAGTTCCGAGACCTTCTCGCACACCACGCCGCCATCGACGCCAGCGTTGTCCGCGATCTGGGTCAGCGGAGCTCGGCAAGCCCGGCGGATGATGTTGTAGCCGACCTCTTCGTCGTGGGTCATCTTGCCGCCATCGACATTCATCGAAGCTCGCAGGAGAGCGACTCCGCCGCCGGGAAGAATGCCCTCTTCGACAGCTGCCCGGGTCGCGTGCAGGGCATCTTCGACGCGGGCCTTCTTCTCTTTCATCTCGGATTCGGTGGCAGCCCCGACGTTGATCTGGGCCACACCGCCGGAGAGCTTGGCGATCCGCTCTTCGAGCTTTTCGCGATCGTAATCGCTGGAGCTGGCGTCGAGTTCCCGCTTGATCTGCTCGATGCGGGACTTGATGTCCGCGCTCTTGCCAGCCCCTTCGATGATCGTCGT
>JAYSVZ010000731.1:0-3298 GCA_043718305.1 Planctomycetota bacterium
GATCACCCTGAACGACACGGTGATCTATGCTCGCCCGGTCGCGGACCTCCCGAGTCATCAGCCGGGCTTCTACCATGATCGCTCTCAGACCTCGGCCCGGATTCGCAACGTCACACTCGCCGGCGGATCGGCTTGGCCGGAGAAGCTGACTGCGGAACAACTCACCAACCCCGTCAAGTAGGGTGGGACCAGCCGCTTTGGGCGCTGGCCCACCATGTATGACGGGTGTCCCCGGAGTGGTGGGCCAGCGCTCCATAGCGAGCTTGTCCCACCCTACGGCGAATTCTGCGACCCACGGACGCGAGTAACAACATGACTCTCGAATCGGCTTTCAGAATCGCACCGCGACTCATCGCCCTCGTCAGCAGTCTGCTACTGGCGATGCCTGCGTTTGCGAGTGAACCTGCCGCATCGATCGCGAAGCTGTTTGAGGTTGAGGTGTTAGCCGACAATGTGTTCGCGGTTCGGCAGCGGGCTCGGTCGCTCGCGCCAGAGGCCCGATACGAGTTCCTTCGAGCTTGGGTACTCCCGAAGCATGGATCGATTCGGCTGTTCGCGAAGCTGACACCCGCCGAACCGGTCCCTCCGATCCGAGATGAACACCCCTTCGATCAGTCCCGGCTCGATGTCGCCGCCAAGAAAGGGCAGCAACGAGTGCCGACCGGCGGCAATCTCGTCTCGCCCGTCTATGATCTCATTGACACCGCTCAGCAGCTCAATCGGCTGGATGCGTTGCGAGCTGAGATTCTGGCCCTCCCGGTGTCCGGAGAGATCCCCGAGCGCGGGCAGCTCTGTCTGCTGGCCCTGATCGAGATGGCGCGGGGCGATGAGAAAGCCGCAGGCATCGCTGCGGACCAACTCTTCGCCAAACTGGCGACCGGGGCGGCCCCGAAGTTGATCGATCGGATGCCGGAGACGCTGTTCGTCTGGGCGGCTGCCGAACGCGGGGTCTTGCTGATGGAGGCCGAGCGGTTCCTGGTGCCGATCTGGGACAATCAGATTCGGGTGGCCAAGAACAGCGGACCTGGCGAGTGGGATCGCATGATGCCTGTGCTCTTGGGTCGCGTGCGCCACGCCCGCCAGTATGGCCTCCCAGCGGCGCAGCCCTTCAACAGCCCGATGCCGCTGACCACCTGGCATGGGGCCACACGCAAGCATTCGTGGGTAAACGGCAGCGGGGTGCCAGCCGCGCACTGGCAACTCGTCGATCGAACGGCAGTGTGCCTCTCGCGAAATGACGACGAGTGCCTGTTCTTCGGAATACCCCTGCGTGGTGACTTCACCGTCGAATGCCTGTGTACCGGATTTGGATGGAGGGACTGCCACCCCTCGGTCGCTGGGCTTTGGATTGCGCCGATTTACTTGCAGCAAGCGGTTTCCCTCGGCGACCTGTGGACCATGCGGCCCAACATCCCGCTGTCATCTCATCTGTCGCAGCTCGATGATTTCGTGCGCTACCGCGTCGAGGTCCGGGGTCAAGTCTGTTCGCGGTTCATCAATGGGCGACTGATCCACACCGAGACCTTGCCCGAGGGGCACGACCCGTGGGTGGCCATTCACGTCCCGTTTTTCGGCCACGGTCATGTTCGCGATGTCCGGATCACCGGTTCGCCCACCATTCCCGAACGCATCACGCTCTCGGAGTTCAAGACCCCAGCCTATGCCGAACCGCTTCCGGCGGGGCTGACGTTCCGACCGATCAGCCAGTTATATGGCTGGATGCCCTGGCATGATGAGTTATGGAAACCCGAGTTGCAGTCGTGGCAACTGGAGCAGGATGAGGCCGGACAAACCGTGATCGTCGGTCGCCGCCAGCCCGAGCACGTTGGAGTCGGCGACGAGCGGCTGTTGCGGTATCACTGGCCTCTCGTGTGGGACAGTGAAGTGACCTACGAGTTCTTCTACCGCGAGGGAGAATCGCTGGTCCATCCGGCGATGGGGCGGCTGGCGTTCCTGCTGAATCGAGCGGGGGTCCAGACGCACTGGATCTCCAACGGCGTCTGGGATCAGTCGGCCCTCGATTCCCTCAACGCGTCCCCCGCTCCTGGGAGTCCAGCTACGCTGCCACTCCAGCCCGACGCCTGGAACACCGTATCACTCCGGCTTACGGGTGATACGGTCCACTTGCAGCTCAATGGGGTTCCTGTCTCCACCAGGAAGCTGGAACCGACCAACGACCGGACCTTCGGGATCTTCTATGACTGCGGTCAAACCGAAGCCCGTGTCCGCAACGTCGTCCTCCAGGGACACTGGCCGAAGAAGCTGCCACCCGTCGATGAGCAAGAACTCCGAGGTACGCAAACGGATGAGATCAACGTGGCCAGAGACTCGCTCCCCGCGAAGTTTGATTTCGATTTCACCAAGGCGACGTTGCCCGAACTGGAGAGTCAGTTCTTTGTGTCACGGAACAAAGCCATCACTCCCGGAGACCTGTTACTCCAGCCCGATGGACTGCATGTGACTGCCAACTCTCCCGTCGGCCAGTACGCGGCCATCATGGTCGGTGCGAAGCTGCAAGTGGAGGGAGATTTCGACATCACCTCGCGGTTCGAACACCTGGAACTGAAATTGCCGGAACAGGGCTTCAGCGGCATCTATCATTGCCTGCTGTTTTCCCAACCGATTCCCCTGCATTGCAACATGATCCGATCCGCTGGGCAGTACAAAGACATCCCGCTGCGGCACGTCATTCAAACCGAGTTCTTTAAAATCGATCCCGTTCGAGGGGGTGCTAGCTATCCCGCCTTCTTAACGGAGGAGTGCTCGGCGGGCCGGTTTCGCACCGTCCGTCGCGGCAAGACCCTCTCCTTCCTGGCCGCCACCTACGACTCCGACAGCTTTCAGGTGCTCCACTCCGAAGAAGTCACGGACGAGCCACTGCATCGTAACGACATCCATCTCCGCGCCAGTTGCTATTCGCAAGGGGGGGCTGAGGGTGCCCAAGTCCGCGTGGTCTGGAAGGAGATCCGCGTGCGGGCTGGGAAGATCGTCAACTTGAAATCCGTGAGTCCCCGATGAGATGAATGTGAGAAGGTCGTGTGTGCGTCCCCAACGTCGGTGAATTCAGAATCGGACCGGTCTTTGACCCCGACGGGGTCTCGTCTCGTAGCCCAGGGTCGGCGGCGCAGCGGCAGACCCGGGGTCAGTCATCCCGAAAGCCCATCAACCCCCACGGGGTTGCGGCAGTCATCGGACGCAACCCCCGTGGGGGTTGAAACGGCTGAAATCGATCGAAACCCCAGGGTTTCCCGCCGTGCGGGCAACCCTGGGCGATGGGGCGAGACCCCGTGGGGGTCAA
>JAYSVZ010000732.1:0-10031 GCA_043718305.1 Planctomycetota bacterium
GCCGAATATGACCGCATCATCCAGTCTCGGTAAATCAGGCTGTGCTGAATCGCATGTGGTCGGATGCGGTGTTGACCACCATGTCAGTGAGTTGGCAGATCGAGATCGCTGCTCAAGGGTAGAACGCCACTGAGCGATTCTGCCAGTCGGACGGGTTGTGGCCAGGACGCCACACAACATGGAAGACTAACGTCCTCCGCTCGCTGCCAAACACTTATCCACCTCATTCGACACGATCACCCCGTAGTTCACGGCTCCGAGCCAGCCGGACATGATGATGCCGACGGAGCCGGCGTGGAACAGGCCGCTCACTTGCTGAGGCAGCGACTGCGAGACTTTGAGGCCCTCGAACTTGGTGCCGAAGGAGGCTCCGGCGAGGTGTCTCGTGAAGTGTTGGAACGTGCGGGGGGTACTGGCTTCAATCCAGTCGAGCTTCTGGCGGATGTCGGGGATGTACTTTTCGAGGCAGGTCAGAGTGTCCTCGCACAGGGCTTTTTTATCGGCCTCGTACTGCTCCTCGGGGAGGTCGGACCAGTCCTTGAAGTTGGCGTTGGTCGACGACACGATCAACCAGCGGTCGGAGCCGGGGCGAGTCTCGGGGTAGTAGAAGCTGAAGGTGCGGGAGCTGACGTTCTTGCTGAGCAGGGCCTCGACATCGAAACCGGAACGGTCGGAGTGGAACAGCAGATCGCCCTGGTTCGGGAACCCCTCGCCGGGCTTGAGGCCCATGTAGACCTGGCAGCTGGAGTTGTTCAGCCGGACGGCTTTCGTCTCGGCCACGAAGTCTTTGTCGAGGTGCTCTTCGCCGACGAGGTTTAGCACGGTCGACTTGATGTTGGCGTTCGACATCACGACGCCGCAACTGATGCGTTTGCCGTTGACCCAGACGGCTTGCACCTTGCGATCGGGGGTGATCTCGATGCGTTCGACGAGTGAGCGGATGCGGATGTCGACGCCGTTCTTGATCATCTCGGCTTGCATCAGATTGATCAGGCGGTCAGTACCGCCTTGGAACGTGAAGACCCCCTTGCTCATGAAGTTCGAGAAGACGATGCCGTAGGTGATGGCCGGGTCGTCGAGTGTCGAACCGTTGGCATACGTGATCGGCTCCATCAAGAGCCGCACGACATCACTGCGACCGGGGAAGAACTTCTCGAACAACTGGCGGGTGGTGGTCGCCTGATCGTCATAGAAGTTCATCGACCTCGCCGTGTCGAAGAATGCGGTGACGGTTTCTTGGGTGATGCCGAATTTCTCGATCAGGATGCGAGAGAAATCGTCCCGATCAAACGTGGTGCGGAGGGAGAACTGCGGGTTCTCGAAGCGAACACCCTTGAGCTGGACGATCGAGTCGGCGATCTCCTGCGTCCAATATTTCCGACAACTCTTAATCATCCCCACCGGAAATCCGTGCAGAGAGATATCGAAGATATGTCCGCCCTTGCGCTTGAACCAGGTGGCCATCCCGCCGAGCTGATAGTGGTGTTCGAGGAGGAGCACCGAGCGTCCCTGCCGCGCGAGGATGTTGGCACTGGTCAGCCCCGCGAGGCCGCTGCCGATGACGACCACATCATAGTGATCGCGCACACCTTGGAGAAAATCCTTCGACATCACCGCATCCGTCAGACCGCGAACCGAACGCGACCACGCCCGGACGGGGGAGTGTAAAGGAGAGTCCCGGGAATGTCAGCGAAGGGGGAGGGGTTGTTCACGGCTGGCCAGTTCTTCATTCCAGGTAGGAATTGACGGGGACTGAAATCGACGCAAGTCTTTGTGCAGCAATGGACCCGCTAAAAAACGGAGCCGTTAGATTTGCCGTAGCGTGAAAGACTGGCCAGCCGTGAGGGGTTGTTCCGTTGGCATGCGACCATTCTTTATGGCAGCCGTTCCCCACTGCGGAACCGCCAGGATTTCCCGCAGAGGTCGCTGAGTTCCGCGACAGGCATTCCGACTCTGCGTCCTCAGCCCCTCTGCGTTTCAGAATTCCGAAACACTGGGGAGGTTTCATGGCTGAGAGCCCGTTTCGCGATTCGCTCCGGTCTCTGAAACCGACTACACTCCCGGCAGGCTGGGCCGCCCTGTCGCGTACAAAGAGAGTGACCGGGGGATGCCGATCCCAAGGCACCGGAGGAGTCGGAACTACTGATGTCGCTTCAATTGCGGAATGTGAAGAAGAGTTTCCGCCTGCCGGACGGGACTCGCTTGCCCGTGCTGGGCGTCCGGGAGTTCTCGATGGTCGCCGGTGACCAGGTGGCTCTGATCGGCTCCAGCGGGGGCGGCAAGACGACGCTGCTTAATGTCATTGCCGGGATCACGGCGGTCGATGAGGGGCAGGTCATCGTCGATGGGGTCGACATTGCCAAGCTCCCCGAACCGAGTCGCGACCGCTTTCGGGCGCTGCGGCTGGGGATCGTCTTTCAGACGTTTCATCTACTCCCCGCCTTTTCGGCGATGGAGAATGTGCTGCTCGGCATGACCTTTGGCGGCAAGCCCGCGAGTCGTAGCCGAGCGAAGGAGCTGCTCGATCGAGTAGGCTTGGGGCACCGCCTGAATCATCGCCCCTCGATGTTATCGGTCGGAGAACAGCAGCGCGTGGCAGTGGCCCGGTCGCTGGCGAACTCGCCGAAGCTGATCCTGGCGGATGAACCGACGGCGAGTGTCGACTCGGCCAACCAGTCGAAGATTCTCGATCTGATTCGCACGGCGTGCCAACAGGACGGCGTGTCGCTGCTGCTGGTGACGCATGCTCCCGAAGTGGCGCAAGCGTTTGGCCGAGTGGTGTCGCTAGCCGACTTTAATCAGCCCGGGGGTGCGGCATGAACCTGTTTACGATTGCTTGGAAGAATCTGCGACAGCGCAGCTTGGCCTCGGTCCTGACGATGATTAGTGTGGCGCTGGGCGTGGCCTTGATGGTCACCGTGCTGGTGCTGCACGGGGTTCTCGGACGGATGTTTTCCCAAAGCGGGAGTGGGTACGACCTGATCATTGGGCCGCAGGGGAGTGCGACTCAACTGGTCCTCAGCACGGTTTATCGCATCGATCGTCCGATCGAGAATCTGCCGTGGCGATACTACTTGCAGTGGAAGGCTGACCCCCGCGTGGAGTTGGCGATCCCCTTCTGCTTCGGCGATACGACGAATGAGGGCGGCTTCCCGGTCATCGGGACGACCCCGCAATTCTTCAAGGCCCCCTACGCTCGCACTCCCGAGCCACAGCCGTTCCGCGTGCTCCAACCCGGTGACTTCATGAAAGGCACTTGGGATGCCGTGATTGGGTCCGAGGTCGCTCGTAAGAACAACTGGGATGTCGATTCTCAGTTCCAACTCCTTCATGGCGGCAACGAAGAGGGCCATGTCCACGATGAGAAGTTCACCGTGCGCGGCGTTCTCAAACCGACGGGCACGCCCAACGATCGGTGCGTCTTCGTGCATGTCGATGGGTTCTTCTTGCTGGCGGGACACGATAAGCCTCTGAGTGATGCCATTAAACGCGAGTCGCTCTTCTTCCGAGAGGACATCGAAGCCCTCAAGGAGAAGTACAAAGCGGAGTTGGCTCACGCCGCCGAAGATGCCGCTGGCGGGCATGACCATCACGACCATGCCCACACCGTCCCCGATGTCGCCAAGGAAGTGACCTCGATCCTGATCGTGTTAAAGGAAGACCCCCAAGACCCGCTGGCCTCCATGATGGGCTCCCTCGACATCACGCAGGAACTCAAGAAGGGG
This sequence comes from Planctomycetota bacterium, assembly GCA_043718305.1. GTDB lineage: Bacteria > Planctomycetota > Planctomycetia > Planctomycetales > Planctomycetaceae > TH-plancto1. Next base: position 3,726 of record JAYSVZ010000732.1, read on the forward strand.
TTGCAAGCGCAGGCTGTCAATCCGATCCCCGTGATGACGCGAATCATGACGACGTTTGTGGGAAACCTTCAGTCGGCGTTTCTGTTCCTGACGGGCCTGATCATCGCCGTATCTGGGATCGGGGTCTTCGTCAGTATCTACAACTCGATGGCCGAGCGCAGACGGGAGATCGCCATCATGCGGGCCCTCGGAGCCCAGCGAACCACGGTCTCGATGATCATCTTGTGCGAGACTCTGCTGCTCTGTGTCGGCGGCGGTCTGCTGGGGTTGCTGCTGGGGCACGGGCTGATGTTCATCGCCGCTCCGATCATCGAGGCCCGCAGTGGTCTCCTGATCGATCCGCGCGCGTGGTCACCCTACGAACTGGTCGTCCTGCCGATCTCGCTCGGTCTGGCGATCCTCAGCGGGCTGATCCCGAGCATCACCGCGTACCGCACCGATGTCGCCGAGACGCTCGCGAACTAGAGCCCGTCACTGGGTTGGAGTCCAGCCTTCAGGCTGCTCCGGACAGGCTCAAGCCTGGACTCCAATCCAAGTCTTCCCACCTCCTGGCTCCCCTCTCCCCTGGGAAAGGGGCTGGGGGTGAGGCCCGAGTGTCAGGACGACTCCCGAAACAGATCTCACCACCAGACCATCCCCATGCGCATCATCATCACCGGCGGAGCCGGATTCATCGGCAGCCACATCGTCGAGCGATTGCTCGCGAGTGGTCACGAACCGCACGTCCTCGACAACTTGTCGACCGGCAGTCGTCGCAACATCCCCGAGGGAGTCCAACTCCACGAAGTCGACGTTCGAAACGCCGATGAAGTGCTCAAGGTCTTCGAAACGGTCCGCCCGCATGCGGTCTCGCACCAAGCGGCCCAGATGTCGGTCTCGCTCTCGGTGCGCGAGCCGATCTTCGATGCCGAGGTCAACGTGATGGGGCTGCTCTCGGTGCTGCGTGCCGCGGATCGCACGGGGGTGGAGCGGTTCGTGTTCGCCTCATCGGGGGGAGTCCTCTACGGCAATGTCGAAGAGCCAGCCCCTGAGACCCACCCGGCTGATCCAGTCTCGCCGTATGGCATCACAAAGTGGGTCGGTGAGCGCTACTTGAAGTTCTATTCGCAGAATAGCGCGATGAAATGCATCGCATTGCGCTACTCGAATGTCTACGGGCCACGGCAGAACCCGCATGGCGAGGCAGGGGTCGTGGCGATCTTTTGCCAGCGGCTCCTGCGTGGCGAGCCGGCCACGATCAATGGCGATGGCCAGTACATCCGCGACTATGTTTACGTGACCGATGTGGCCGAGGCGAACTTCCTGGCTCTGACCCAGCCCTCGATCGAGCCGTTCCGGCCTTACAACGTGGGGACGGGCATCGGGATCGACACAAACCAGATCGGCGCCGCCATTCACGCGGAGTGCGTTCGCCTGATCGGGGATCAGAACAAGGTGCCGGAACTCGGTCGCGGCCCCGCCCGGGCCGGAGACTTGCGATCGAATCTGATCGACGCCGGACGGGCCACTCAAGACTGGGGCTGGCGTCCCCGAGTGATGCTGGATGCGGGCCTGCGGCAAACGGTCGAGTGGTTCCAGGATCCGTTGAGCTAGACCGCTATGGCGTCATCGAAGCCATCACCCGAGGTCATTTTTCGCACCCTGCGGGTTGCCACTTCAGGGCATGGTGACGATAGAATCCGCTCTCGTTCGACCTCATCACCAGACATTGACGCCTTCCATGCCGTTCCGACCCGTTGCTGACCAACTCGCCCTCATTCGCCGGGGTGTCGAGAAGATTGTTCCCGAGGCTGAGCTGGCTGCGATGCTCCAGAAGAGCCGCGACACCGAAACGCCGCTACGGATCAAGTACGGCATCGACCCGACAGGGATCGATCTGCATCTGGGGCATACGGTGCCGATGCGGAAGCTGCGGCAGTTCCAGGAACTCGGACACAAGGCCGTCATCATCATTGGGAACTACACCGCGCTGGTCGGCGACCCGAGTGGACGAGATCAAACGCGGGCGCGACTGACAGCTGAGATGGTCGAGGCGAACTCGAAGACCTACCTGGAGCAGGTCGGCAAGGTGATTGATCTCTCCAATGCGGAGGTCCATCGCAACGGAGACTGGTTCGGCCCGATGTCGTTCGCTGAGATTCTGGAACTCACCAGCAAGGTCACCGTCGCCCAAATGCTGACCCGCGACGACTTCTCCAAGCGGTTCGCAGCCGAGACGCCGATCTACCTGCACGAATGCCTGTACCCGATTATGCAGGCGTGGGACTCGGTCAAGATTCGTTCGGACATCGAACTCGGCGGCACCGAACAACTCTACAGCTTCATGCTGGCCCGTGACCTGCAACGGGACCAGGGACTCTCGCAGCAGATCGGCGTGATGTCGCCGATCCTGGTCGGGCTTGATGGCGTTCGCCGGATGGGGAAGAGTCTGGGGAACTACATCGGGATCTCTGAACCCGCGTATGACATGATGAAGAAGTTCATGCAGGTGCCGGATGCGTGCCTGAAGATGTATTTCGAGCTGCTCACCAGTCTCCCAATTCCCGAGGTGGAACAACTCCTCGCCGGACACCCGAAGGCGGCCAAGATCGCCCTCGCGAAGGCCATCATCGGCGAGTACCACACAGCCGAAGCCGCGAGCGAAGCCGCTGACCGCTGGCAACGTGAGATCAGCGAAGGGGCCTTGCCGACGGATATCCCGGTGGTGCAGGTCTCTGCGGCTTCGCTGACGAACGGGAAGCTCCCAGCGGCGATTCTGCTGAGGCAACTCGGCCTGTGTCCCTCCTCAACCGATGCCCGCCGCCAGATCGATCAAGGTTCCGCCGCGCTGACCGAAGCGAGGATCAAGATCGAGAAGCACGACCAGTTGATCGACGTGACGGATGGGCTCTTGGTGTGGGTCGGGAAGAAGAAGTTCTGCCGGATCGCAGTCTTGGGATAGCGAACGTTGCGTGGCTGGGGATCAGAAACGGTGCGCCGCTCTGCTGGCTGGAGCGAGAAGTCGAGCATTGAGAACCTCTTCACCGCGAGAGCGGTGGCGGCAGATAGCCGTGGGTGAAACCCACGGATGAGATCGGCTCCCCGAAGTCCAAAGCCGCGAGAGCGGCGACAGGGGCTCTGTCGCCGCTCTCGCGGCTTGATCTCGTAAGCGGGGTCCGTGGGCTTCGCCCACGGCTATCTGCGATCGCCGCTTTCGCGGCTCGGAATGTCACGGCGCGATTGATCTCACTCGATTCCCCCACGGTTCCAAGCTTCGGCTTGGTCACGAGGTCGCAAACGTCACACTACTGGTGCGTCGAACGAGACGCCTGCATACACATCGGTCAGTAGAATTTGGACGGGGACTGTCGTGAAGGCCAGAGTGGCATCCAGGCCGACAAATGAGATGAGTCCCCAAGACCCGTCGGCTTGGCGGACGAACCGCTCGATCACCGCTTCTTCTTGAGCGACGAGGATGTACTCCATCAAACTCGGAATCTGTTGATAGTTGCGGAACTTCGCCCCGCGGTCGTATTTCTCAGTCGAAGGAGAAAGCACATTCACAATCGCCACCGGGTTGATGATCGCATGATCGTCTTCGGGGTCAAGCACTGGCGGGCCGCACACAATCAACAGGTCCGGATAGGTATACAGCCCCGTCCGGCTCACGTGGACGCGCTGATCAGCGGAGACCGTCCGACACGGGCTGCCTTTCAGGCGAGAACCAATTTCGACGCTGAGGTTTTCACGAATGAAATTATGGCGCGGGCTGGCCCCGGCCATGGCAAACATCTCGCCGTTGAAGAACTCACTCTTGAATTCCGCACGATGTTCGATGGCGAGGTACTCACGGGCTGTGAGTTTGGTCTTGAGCACAGCGGTCATGGTGGTGGTCCTTGCGATGGCGGTGATTCTAGCACATCTGGCAATGAGTTGGGCAAGGTTCGTGACCGGAACACAGAGTGCAGGGTGTCGTGCGAATTGCGGCCACTCGTCGATGGAGAGCGAATGTCTGTCTGGTTTAGAGTTCAGCTGCGGACTGGTAGCGATCGCGGTTGGAGTAGAGTAGACGTAGGGTGGAGACCAGCCGCTTTGGGCAGGCAGGCCAGCTTGCGCCTCAAGGCAGGCAGGTCCCACCCCTACGGCTACCGTACGCGCAAGCGATACTCGCACAGACTGGCTGGTCCAGTCCAATTCGTGTTCTCTCCGATGTCCGCTAACAGCGGCGGGGCCTTCAGTGTGGCTGTCTGGCCCTCGACCTTCCATTCAAAGGGGAGATCGGTCAGCGGGTCGAGCGGAATCGCCAAGCCTTCGATGTCCTCCAATCGGGCGGGAAGTTGGCCATCGTGCATGGCCATGTGATGGCGGACCGCCTCGATGATTCGAAGTGATTGGATCTTCCGCTGGAGCGACCATGCGGAGATGTAAACCGAGCTTGGACTGATATGCGTCCATTGCTTCATGCCGGTCATGGCGTTGATCGCTTCGGCTTCCGCCTTGAGGCGGCGGAACTCCGGCCACGCCTCACGCGGGGGGAGCGAGTGAATCGCGGCCGCCTTTTGCTCCAAGCTCATCCGCACATGAGTGTACCATCGCAACCCGGCCTCCTCGTCCGACATCGCAGCGACCTTCTCTGCCGGAATGCCCATCCGCTTTGTCAGGTCGGGCCGAGCCTGCTTGGTCACCATGCTTCGGATCGCCAGTTCCAAGGCCAGCTCACCACCAAGCTTGGGCATCTCCAGTTCTTGGCCATCGACGAGGAACTCGACGAGTTGCCGAGACATCTTTCGCCACTCCTCTTGAGTCCGGGGCCGATCAAAGTCCTTCACAGCGGGAAATGTCATCTCGAAGAGGTGGCCTTCCAGCCGAGCGGAACGTTTCACATTGACCATCGAATCGGGCAAGGTGGTCAACGCCCAATAGAGGTTCGGACTGTTTGGCTGAGAAATCAATTCGCCCGTCCGGTCGAGCATGTTGCGATGAATCGAGATCGCTATGAGTTGGAGGATATAGAAAGGGGTCTGCGCGAGATGCCGGGCATTGGCATGACCCACCAGGATGCCTTCGCGAGCCTGGTCAAGTTCCCCCTTGGACAAGTGGTAGCGGATGCGGGCGGGTAGGCCCTGTCCAAGAAACGTGCGCATGCCCTGAGCGTCGGGGAGCAGAATCATATACGGTGACTGGGTCTCTTGGATTGGGTACTCCCAATGAGCCTCACGGCGGTAGGCTGCGCGTTTGATCTCTCGATAGAACTGATCGGGAAGAACTCCATTGGAATTGGCCCATTCCGGAGCAGTCAGCGGGCGATTGGCCCATTGGTCAAGAGTCGGAGCGATCTGCGTCATCCAAGGAATTTGATCCCAGGGCAGCCGCAACAAAATCGGCACCGCGTTCCCATCGTGCAGCTCCGACTCCGTCGGGAAGAGCCGGTACTTGAGAACCGGAGCTTCGATCGCCCGGCCTTCGAGAAGCAACTCGACCGGCTGCGGTTTGGCGGAATCTTCGGCGTCGATCGTCGAGTTGAAGAGGGGCAGCAGACACAAGCAGACTAGAGCGAAGCGCATGATGAGGTTCCTGAACGTCGCCGGACTCTCCGAGTCCGGTGAAGCAGCCTGGTGAACAGAAGGAGTTTTAGAGTGAGGGTGAGGGCCGCATTCCAAGACGATGCACGAAGAACAGGCGAGGCATCAGAACGTTCCAGACCGTTCCAGAACCGATCGATACAACTGACCCACCGAAAGCGATTCTCTTTCGAGATCGGACTTCGAGTAAGCCAACTGTTCCCTGAGCAGGGTTTCAGGCGGAAGTTGCCAGGCATCGAGTTCCACCTCAACTCGCGTCCCGAAGGCCACGAGCGGTTCGGGAGGAAGCGATTGCTGCACCGGCATGCTCTCGGGAATGTGCAGTGTCTCAACACGATCGACCTTGGCCATCCTCGTTCCTTGGACCACCGGCACCGCCAGACTGACCAGCAGCAGCCCCATGACTGCGGTAGTGGCTTGCCAGCCCCGCAAGGCCCGACGGGCTCTCGCCTGCCCAGCGGCGAAAGCACATTGATAAAGCATCCGCTGCTCTTCATCTGGGGCGAGTCGCGGCTTTGAGGCTAAGAGTCGAGACTCCGTATCCTTAAGCGTCGGATCGTGAAAGGGGGGCTCGCTCATGTTCGGTTCTCACACTTCGGTTCGAGTATTGATCGCAGAGCTTCCAAGGCCGACTCGTACCGCCGAAAGGCCGTCGCCGTGGAGACGCCGCACAACTGACCAATCTCATCGAGCGTCAACTGGCCCCAGACGCGGGCCACGAGCACCTCGCGGAGATCGTCGTCGA
>JAYSVZ010000733.1:0-10024 GCA_043718305.1 Planctomycetota bacterium
CCGTTCACGGTCTTGGCCCGGCACTATGGAGATTTGGCCTGGGTGACCACGGCGACCGATGATGCGAATCATCGGGCGAATTTGGAGAATGCCCTGGAAGTCAAGGGATATGCCGCGCTGGAACTCGACTTCGATGGCACCTCTGCTCCCGTCAGCATTGGCGAGCCGGTGTCGATGCGGCTGACCGTGAAAAACGGAGGGAGCGCTCCCGCCAAGAACGTCGTGGCCGTTTTTGAACTGCCTCAACAGATGCAGTTTGTCTCCGGTCAAGGACCAGGCAAACTCCCCTTCACCCAAGATGGCAACCTGATCACCTTCGAGGAGATTGGCGAGATCCAGCCCAATTCCTCACAGACCTATGACATCGTCCTGACCGCCGCCCAGGAAGGCCAAGCCAACGTGAAGGCCGCCCTTCTGAGCGACGACCTGCAAGGCGAGGTCAGCCAGGAACAACAGATCCGGGTCAAGAGCGACGAGCCGTAGTGCGTCGGTTGTCAGTTTTCAGTATTCAGTCAGTTGTGGGTTGCCCAACTCACAGTTGCGTTGCCGTGGGGCGAGGCCAAGAGCGAGAAGTCGCCAAAGACTGAACTCCCCCCCGTAACGGTGAGCGAGGGCGATCGCAGACGGGACTTGATCGCTAACCCCGACTCGTTCGGAGGGGCTTCCGGTGCGAATAATCGTTCGCCCGCCAGAACGCGCGGTGAGTGCCTCGTCGACGCTAAAGCCTTGGGTTGGAGTCCAGCCTTTAGGCTGTTCCGGACAGGCTAAAGGCTGGACTCCAACCCTAATTTTTAGCGTTGCGGGGGCACTACTAGTCCGTCACTGCGAAAGTCGTCCATCACCAAAGTCCGCGTCAGAGTCGCTTCGCCCCCATCCCGCGAATGCTCCCTTCTTCCGCCCCGAAGGGGCACCGACAAACCAGCCCAGGGCCACGCCCTGGGTATCGAGTCCGCTGGTTCGGCAAGCCCTGAAAGGGCGGCACATCGGACGGCCTCCAGCCTTGTTTCGCCCTTTCAGGGCTAAGACCGATACGACCAACCTGAAACCTGGGGCGGCGCTCCCGCTGGTTGCTCTGCCCCAGGCTGGTTTGTGGTGGCCCCTTCGGGGCGGAAGAGGGAATCGGGGCGACGATTCATGTCGGGTGATGCTTCCATTCCGCAGTGGCGACGAGCGCCTTGCGGCTCACATCCCGATCATCCGAAGGTGTCATTCCAACCCGTTTGATGAATCGGCTTACCGCACAAACGCCATCCAATAAAACAGCAACCCCGTCACCGAGGTCATGACCAGGTCGAGCGTGGCGGCCCAGCCGAGTGTCTTGTGCAAACGACTGTGGCTGCCGGGCACGCGGGGGGTGGCGAACCGTCGCCAAGCGAGAGTCAGAGTCACGCCCCACAGCACGGGGGTGGTGACCGCGAAAACCAAGTGTAGCCACAGCATGGTCTCGACTTGAGCAAGGGCAGCACCCACCACGCGGGGGGCCTCGGGGTGCTTGTTCACGATCTTTTGCCAGCCGCCATGCATCCGCATGTCGACCTCAAAAGCGGTGACGACCAGTAACAGGATCAGTGCCAGTGCAATTTGAATTTTGGCATGCAGTTCATAGTTCTTGCGAACTTTGACCAGATAAAGGCTCCCGATGATGACCGGCACCACCAGAGCGAGGGCGCAGACAACCACATCAAGCATCAGCGAGGCATCGAAGCCGAGGAATCCACTCTTCATGAGGACCGGATTGTAGCAGCCCAGAAAACTCGTCAAGACGTAAAGCGAGCCCGGGGCAATTCGCCCACATTGGGGATGCACTCGCCCGCAGAGAAGCCAACCACACCCAGTTCTACTTCTGAGCTGCCACTCGGGGGGCAACCGTCTTCTGAGCGGCCGCTTCAGCTCCGGCCGCTGTCAGGCGTTCCTGGTTCGCAGCCAACATCTTGGTCAGAGTTAGATGCTGGTCGCTCAGTTCACGGCGGAGGGCATCGACGACCTTTGAAACGGTGTTCCGTTCCGCTTCTTCGATGCGCAGTCGCTGGACCAAACCATCGACAATATCGGGGCCTGCTTCTGCGGGGGCCTGGGGATTGCCGTTCAATTCGCCGAGCCGGATCGCCAAGGCATTTTGGGAATTGGCCAGGTTTTCGGTCTGCCGTTTGACGTTTTCCTCTTCGTGGGAGAGGGCTTGCATGGCGATGTACGTCCTCGCCCGGAGTTCATCAATCGTGCTTCGATAAGAAGCGGGGATGTCTTCACGGACACGATACTCGCCGGACGGCCACCCTTCGACTTCATTGGGGTACGGCACGCGGGTCAATTGACCACCCGCGGAGTCTCCGCGGACATCGAGCAAATTCAGATCACCCACATACTCCACCGTCCCGTCGGGGTTCTTCCCGAAGGCATAGACGACTTTCACCTTGGCGGGATCGAGACCGGCATTCGTGCCGACGCCCAGTTCGACCGTCCCGTCGCGGGCCGGTGAAGGGCTCGAGTTCGAAGCCTCCCAGTGGCGGCCCCACAGATCGCGTTCGTTGTGCAGGTCGTTCCGAGCCGTCTCGAACTCGAGCTTGGCCACCCGCAGATCGTTCTCAGCGGTCGTGACTTGCTTTTGCTTGGCTTCGATCTTCGCCATCCAGTTGGTCCGGGCAGAAAGCGCCCCGCCAGCGAGCCAAGCGCCCACCGCAGTTCCAATGATCAGCAAGGAGATCGCGATCCAGCCGAGAACTTTGTGCATCGCCGCCCCCATCCACCAGACGAACAACCCGCTTGACCCGCAGGAGAGGGTATCTCACATCACCTATCGTCGACCGACGCCAAGGCCGTGAGAGGAACCCGTTTTCTTCACACCGTAGCGGATATATCGACTCTACCACTGGGGGGAAGAGGATTCCAGTGGAAAGCCCCCCGGCCCAACAATCATGTGTGCATCACAAAAGTCGGCAGCCGCCAAGTTCTGCCCCCCTCTCCCCACAGCCATGTTCTTACTGAAAATCGCGCCGCCAGTGGGGAGAGGGGGCAGAGAGTCTGGCTGCTTACTTTTCGGATGCACACACCCAACTATCGTGAACGTTGTGCTGTTGCCCGAGCTTCAACTGCAAGTCGTAACGAGTGCGTACATCTCCCCGTCGGTGAATCGGTGATCTGTCAGCGTTCGATCCCCACGAGGGCCTGACGCCTTGATTCTCACCACTCTCAGGGCTGATACTCCTCGGTTCAAATCGTTCCCAGCCCCCCAGTGAGAATGGCCAACATGACGCTTCCCCAACAGTTCAATCGGCGACAGGCCCTCGTATTCTCCGCACTGGGATCGGTGGCCGTGATCAGAGGGGCACCAACCTTCGCTGCGGATGTGGCCCCTGTTGTCCCATCGGGGAAGCTGCAAGTACGGAAGGTGCTGTTCCTGGGGAACAGTATTACCCTGCATGGTCCTGCTCCGCAAATCGGATGGACTGGGAACTGGGGAATGGCCGCTAGCAGCGAGGAGCTGGACTATGTTCACCGACTGTTAAAGATGATCGGCCAGCACGCGGACGGTGAGCCGAAGTCGATGGCCCGAAACATTGCCGACTTTGAACGGGGGCTGGAACAGTTCCCAGTCGCGGAAAATCTGAAGCCCGAGTGGGAATTCGCCGCTGATCTGGTCATCGTGGCGATTGGTGAGAACGTCGCCGCTCTGAACACTGATGAGGCGAAGACCCGCTATGCGAAGGCGTTTGCCGCGATCCTTGCTGAGATTCGCAAACATGGCCAGCCGACGGTCCTGGTTCGCAGTTGTTTCGGGGCCGATTCCGCCAAGGACGAGATCATGCGGCAGGCCTGCCTGGATGCTGCGAGCGTCTGGGTCGACATGAGCGAACTGGGCCGTGCCGAGAAGAACTTGGCCCGCTCGGAACGGACGATCGAACACGCTGGCGTGGCTGGTCATCCCGGCGACCAAGGGATGCTGGAGATCGCGAATGGCCTGTGGAGGGCGATTGCGTTGCAGAGTCGACTTTGGAAAGAATGAGCGTTCGTCTGCCCCGCCAGCCCCGCACTTGGTTTTCTCAGCGCGGTCAGGAATGATGCCTTGTTCCGGCTCCTTCTCCCCTGGGAGATCTCTCCGGGAACCAGAAGCACTCGCTAGAATCAAGCGGTTCCAGCACACAGCGAATAGGAAGCACCTCCCATGGACACGACAGCCCTTCAAAACGCTCTGCAATGGAATGAGCGTTATGCCTCTCAATCGGTCGAGCAACTCACCGCGCTGCTCAGGATTCCGAGCGTCAGCGCTCAGTCGGCGCACAACGCCGATACGCGGCGGGCCGCCGAGTTCGTTCTCGATCAATTGAAGACAGCCGGTCTCAAGGCCGAGCTGTGCGAGACGCCCGGTCATCCGATTGTGTATGGCGAGTGGCTGGGGGCCCCCGGTGCTCCGACGGTGATGGTCTACGGCCACTACGATGTCCAGCCGCCCGATCCGCTCGACAAGTGGGAGACCCCGCCGTTCGAGCCGACGATCCGCAACGGCCACCTCTTCGCCCGGGGGGCCACCGACGACAAAGGGCAGATGTACACGCACATCCGCTCGGTCTCCGCGTGGCTCAAGACCGCTGGTCACCTGCCAGTCAACGTGAAGTTTGTGATCGAAGGAGAGGAAGAGGTCGGAAGCAACCACCTGGAAATCTTCCTTCGCGAGAACAAGCAGCGCTGCCGAAACGACATCGCCGTGGTCAGCGATACGAGCCAGTACGGCCCGGGGATTCCGGCGATCACTTACGGCCTGCGGGGGATCATCGCGTGTGAGGTCTTGTTGCACGGCCCGAAGCAAGATCTGCACAGCGGGATCTTCGGCGGCTCGATCGCCAACCCGGCGAATGCGCTGGCCCGAATTGTCGGAGAGTTGCATCGCGAGGACGGGCGCGTGCAGATTCCGGGGTTCTACGAGGACGTGACGGACCTCACTCCCGAAGAGCGGGCCGAGTGGGCTCGCCTGCCATTTGACAAACAGAAATACTTGGCCGGAATCGGGTCGGGCGACACGTGGGGCGAGACGGGCTTCACCACACTCGAGCGCCGCTGGGCCCGGCCGACATGCGATGTGAACGGTCTGATCAGCGGGTACACCGGCGAGGGGCCGAAGACGATCATCCCGAGTTGGGCCCTGGCGAAGATCACCTGCCGTCTGGTCCCGAGTCAGGACGCCACGAAGATCACCGCCGCCCTCCGCCAATTCGTCGAGGCTCGCGTCCGCCCCGGCATCCGCCTCGAATTCAAAGAACACCACGGCTGCCCGGCGACCGTTTGCGACCTCAACAGCCCCTACATGGCGGCGGCGAAACGGGCCATCGAGAAGGGGTTCGGTAAGGCCCCGGTCCTGATCCGCGAAGGGGGCTCGATCCCCGTCGTCGGCACTTTCAAGGAAGTCCTCGGCGTCGACACCCTGCTCCTCGGCTGGGGCCAGAACACCGACAACCTGCATGGCCCGAACGAACACTTCTCCCTCGAAGACTACCAACGCGGAATTCGAGCGAGTACGTGCCTGTGGTGGGAGTTGGCGGGGAAGTAAACCGGGATCTGGCATTGACGATCAAGGACCATATTCAGTAACTGAGTCCAAATGACGGTTTGTCATTTCTGGAGCATTTGGCCCATCAACTGACAATTATGGTCCGAGTTGCAGTCGATGACCGTCAACCCGAGGGGGTACTGACCGACGAGCAAGCCCGCAATGCCATGTTCTGGATCAACGAGGCCCTGCATAACGTCGTTCAAATGACCCGCGACCTGCGAATCGGACGGGAAACTTGGGACTCGGAGCGAGTGTATGGATGGGTTGACATGTGGATCAATTACAAACACGCTTCTAAATATGTGGAAACGGCGGTCGAACGGGCACTCTCAGACCTGAACGCACCTTGGAACCAGTGGCCAAGTGAGATCAGCTTCACAATTAATAATACGCCCCCCAGCAATTCGATCTGAAAGAGCAGCCTGGAACACTTGGGATGATGTAGGTCTTCGAGGATGCTTTGGTCGTCTCTGTTGTACGGAACTCATTGAACTTCATCTTGTCCGAAGAACACACCTTGCTCCTCTCCAAAGGCTACCGTCGACCGATCCGCGTGGCGATCTTCCAACAGGTCGTCATCGCGATCCTGTGCCTGCTGATGCTCGATGGTGGACAACTGGCCCGGCTGTGCGGCATCACAATGTTCGGCTTCTGGTCGGGGGCGGCCCTCATCATGATTCGCCGTCCCTGGAACCCCACTCCAACGGACAAGGATCTCATCAAGCTCTCCTCCGTTCCGCTGTTTGCAGTGGCGGTGGTGATTGCACAGATCCTGCAGCGGTAGTTCTTCATCCTTGGGAGGGAACTTCGCGTGTGATACCACCTGCAATTGCGTGACACTGGGCTGCCCTTTAGGATGAATCATCAGTTCGCAGCCGAATAGGAGGACTCCCATGAGCGTCAAAGTGACCATCCGCCAAGGACAAGAACAGTTTACCGAATTGATGCAACGCGCGGTGGATACGGGCGAAGCGTGCGTCATCCAACAGGACGGGCGGGATTACGCCGTAATCGTGGGGATGAGGGAGTGGAAACGCCGACAGAATGGCAGTCACTTGGACACTCTCGGCCCGGCGTATCGCTTGACGAAAGAGCAGCAGCAGCGAACGGAAGAATTGCTGGTCCAGAAGCACCAACGCCGACTGACCCGGATTGAGCAACGCGAACTCGACGCCCTGTTGCATGAGAGTGAAGAGGTGTTGCTGCGGCGCACCGCTGCTCTGGACCGTCTCCCATGACGCGTGTTTCTGCGGCCTTGCGAAAACGAGTGGAACAGCGGGCCATCGGTCTGTGCGAGTATTGTCGTTCGTGTGCGGAATACACGGGACATGATTTCACGGTGGACCACATTCTGCCCACGTCACTGGGGGGCACTTCGACGTTTTCCAACTTGTGTTGGAGTTGTTTTTGGTGCAACAACTTCAAACATGCCAGCATTCAAGGTCGCGATCCGAGAGGCGGCCTGCTCGTGCCGCTCTACAACCCCAGAACGGACCATTGGCCCGATCATTTCCGCTGGAGCCTTGCCCAAACCCGAGTCATCGGACGAACTCCCGTGGGCCGAGCCACCACGGAAGCCCTCCACTTGAACCGCCCAGTTCTCGTTCTCGCAAGACAAGTTTGGGTGAGACATGGACTCCACCCACCGGACTGACGCGAGTGCCGCTGTTTGCGGTGGCGGTGGTGATTGCTCAGGTCATCCACTGACGGGAACTTCGCGCTTGAAGCTGGCCTGTATTTGCATACGCAGATGAAATGAAGGGCGGATCAAAATCGTAATTCGAATCGCTCCTGCTGACACTCAATTCGATCGGCCCGATTCTGGTCGAAGAGACAGCCAGCTCCACTTCTCCTGAAAGTTGGGGCGCTCGAAAACCTCGGGATTGACCACGCCTAGCGGGCGGCGTCCGTGGGCCAGATCGACCAAGCGACGACAGGCGGGGGAATTACGTACCTCCATCTGCACTGTCAACCAGTCGTACATGCAATCAGTGGGCTGAAAGTGCATTTCGATACTAATTCAATGCACTCCCTCTTCTCCCCGCTCGCATCCTCCCAGTCCGTCCGTTATCATTTTCGCCCTGACTCCACCGGCCCCGGTTTGGGTCTTCCTTTCCGGGGCGTTCGCATTGACTCACACTCACTTTGTCCGAACGAGGTTGCCGTGATCATCGTCCTCAAGCCTGGCTTCACCGAGGCCCAGCTCAAGCATGTGACGGATCGCATTGAAGAGATGGGATTCCGTCACGAGATCAGCCGGGGCGAGCAGCGGACGCTCGTCGGCGTGATTGGCGACGAGGGCAAGCTGCGGAATGCGCCGCTGAAGGCCATTCCCGGCGTTGAGGAAGTGATGGGCATTTTGAAGCCGTACAAGTTGGCCAGTAAAGAGTTCCGTCAACAGCCGAGCGTGTTCGATCTCGGGCATGGCGTGAAGATTGGGGGCGGTCATCTGATCCTGATCGCCGGTCCGTGTGCGATCGAGGGCGAAGAACTCCTCTACGAGATCGCCACCCAGGTGAAGGCCGCCGGAGCCAACGTCCTGCGCGGTGGGGCCTTCAAACCCCGCACCAGCCCGTACAGCTTCCAGGGGATGGGCGAGGACGGCCTCAAGATCCTGCGGAAGGTCGGCGACGAACTCCACATGCCGGTCGTGACCGAGGTCATGGACCCCCGCCAAGTCGAGCTAATCGACCGCTACACCGACATGTTCCAGATCGGGGCCCGGAACATGCAGAACTTCAACCTGCTCAGCGAAGTCGGCCAGACCAAGCGGCCCGTGCTGCTCAAACGCGGCATGAGCGCCAGTATCGAAGACCTGCTGATGTCCGCCGAGTACATCCTCGCCAGCGGCAATCAGGAAGTCATCCTCTGCGAGCGCGGCATCCGCAGCTTCGACAAATCGACCCGCAACCTGCTCGATCTGTCCGCCGTGCCGAACCTGCAAGGACTGTCCCACCTGCCGGTCGTCGTCGACCCCAGCCACGCCACCGGTCGCCCGGACCTGATCCCCAGCATGTCGCTGGCTTCGATCGCAGCTGGGGCTGACGGCGTTCACGTCGAAGTCCACAGTTGTCCCGAGAAGGCGACCAGCGATGGCCCGCAGGCTCTGCTGCCGCACCAGTACGCGGAATTGGTGAAGCAGATGCGGGCGATTGCGACACTGATGGGCAAGACGATCGATCCGCTGCCCGCTTGAAGTTGTCAGTTCTCAGCCAGAAATCTGGCCATCAGCCACAAGCCATCAACCACAAGCCTCTCCCATGCGACGTTACCTGATTGCCGGAAACTGGAAGATGAACACCACCCTGGCCTCGGCAGTGGCCTTGGCGAAGGGCGTCGTCGCGGCGGCTCCGCACAAGCTGGACAAGGTCGATGTGCTCCTCTGCCCGCCCGCTCCGTATCTGCTGGCGGTGCGGGATGTGGTGCAAGGAACCGGAGTCGACCTCGGGGCGCAGAACGCCTCGGCGGAAGCACCGGGAGCGTTCACGGGGGAACTGTCCCTCGACATGCTGCTCGACACCGGGTGTAAGTCAGTGATTCTGGGCCACAGCGAGCGACGGGCGCTGTACGGCGAGACCGATGCGATCGTCAACAAGAAGGTGCATGCCGCCTTGGCCAAGGGGCTGCAAGTGGTGTTGTGCGTCGGTGAATCGCTGGAAGAGCGTAAGGCCGAGCGGACCAACGAAGTCCTCGACACCCAGATGGCGGGGAGCCTCGCCGGAGTGACCGAAGAGCAACTCAAGAACGTGGTCATCGCCTACGAGCCGGTGTGGGCCATCGGAACCGGTCTGACAGCCTCTCCGGCCCAGGCCCAGTCCGCCCACGCTCATCTTCGCAACTGGCTGCTCGTTCGTTACAATGCCGTGTCCGCCGTGGCGACCCGCATCCTCTACGGAGGGAGCGTGAAGCCGGACAACGCCTTGGAACTACTGGCCCGGCCAGACGTGGATGGGGCGCTGGTCGGTGGAGCGAGTCTCAAGCCAGAGCTGTTCGTCCCGATCATCGAGGCGGCAGTGGCGGATGCGAGCTAGTGGAAGTGGGATCGGCTTCCAGCCTGTCATTCTGTGAGGACGACAGGCTGGAAGCCGATCCCGCACACAGACAAGACCGCAGTGGGCCGACATGCCTGTCGGCCGTTCCTGCAACTGAGTGGAGTGAACACCGTGGTGTTTCTGGCATACGTGCTGCAGTCCGTTGTACTGCTGCTGAGCTTTGCGATGATCGTCCTGATCCTCCTGCAACGAGGACGCGGCGGCGGTCTGGCCGGAGCGTTCGGGGGAGCGGGCGGTCAGAGTGCCTTTGGGGCCAAAGCGGGTGACACGTTTACCCGTGTTACAGTGGTCGTCGCGCTGGCCTGGGCCATCCTTTGTGGGGTCACCGGCCTCGTGATGCGGAAGGCCCACGCCGATCAGTCGGCCTCCAAAGGTCTGGCCGATGGGAAGCCACTCGACGACAAGGAAACCTTGAAGAAGGACAGCGCAG